>JAHWHQ010000056.1 GCA_019323195.1 Candidatus Woesearchaeota archaeon
AGAGTTCATCTTTTCTGTCTTTAGCAGCACAACCCCTGCGTTGTCCTTTCTTTTCATAATGATGAACCTGTCGCCTGTCTTGATGTTAAGCTCTCTTCTGAAATCTATAGGGATGGCTATCTGGCCCTTATCGCTTATACATACCATGCCGATAAATTCCTGCATTTTGATCAGTCCCTCGAATAGACATACTTGCAGCCGTCATCGGTTCGCACGAAATCAGAGTTCTTAATGCCCATGGATTTAGCCAGATTCGCATAAACCCCCTTGCAGCCAGCGCAACAGGTCTCTTCTGTCATAGGCACTCCCATTTCCATAAATTTTCGTGTTGTCTTTAGTGCAGTACATTTTCCTATTGAAACAATAGCCTTATCTTTATCGCCTTCAACCTTAACATTCTCACTGCCGCATAGATTTTTTTGGTGTGTTCCCTGGCTTATTGCAACCTTTAGAGCCCCTTTCTCTTTTGAAGGCATCTTTTTTAACATGTCTGCCTCTTGTTCTGCCATATCAGATACGCATTCCATGACAGCATCCTTTCCTAGCTTCTTTTCAATAAACCCAAGGTATCCTCCGTGTAGTTTCATGACCTCTGCGTTTGACTCTTCCTGCACCTTTTTTTTATCCCAATCCTCTAGCTTGATCATTTTGTTTCCCTCCATTAAGATTTTATACATTTAAAAAATATCAAAATTTTCTTACTTTTCTACAAAAACTTACTTCCATATAAAAACTTTTCGGTACTGCAGGATATATATTCTAAGTTTACTCAGCAAAACCACTAATTTTATATACCAACAAAATCTTTTATCTCTTATCATGGCTCATAAAAGGATAGTGGTAAAGATAGGAACAAACCTGCTTACAGAGAAATTATGCAGCCTCAGGGCAGATTTCATCAGCCGTATCGCTAAGCAGATAGCAGATCTAAGAAAAAAAGGTGTTGAGGTTCTTATCGTAACTTCAGGAGCGATTGGAGCAGGCTGCCAGGAGCTGAACCTTAAGAAATCACGTGAGATTGAGGTAAGGCAGGCACTCGCTGCTGTCGGGCAGAGCTCTGTCATGCGCGCCTACCATGATGCCTTTTCCGGGTATGGCATTAAGGTTGCTCAGATCCTTCTTACATATGAGGATTTTTCCAACCGGAAGAGGTATCTCCACCTGAGGAAAGCTGTTGATAAGCTTATCTCATTGGATGTTATGCCTGTCATCAATGAGAACGATACCATCTCTGTAGATGAGATAGGTGCTACATTTGGCGATAATGATAAGCTGTCTGCCCTTGTCGCTTCCAAGGTTAACGCTGACCTGCTGGTGATGCTCTCAGACATAGACGGCCTTTATGATAAGAACCCAAAAACCAATAAGGATGCTAAACTGATCAGGATTGTTGATAGCATTACAAAGGATATTGAACGTGCTGCAGGCAAATCTGGCTCTGCATTCTCGATAGGAGGCATGCTCACCAAGGTCAAGGCTGCTAGGATTGCCCTTGACTCAGGCTGTGACATGGTCATATGCAACGGGAGGAAGAAGGACATTCTGAGCAGGGCAATCTCAGGTAAAGAAGGAACATTGTTCATCGCCAGGGAAAAACTGAGCAACCGGATAAGGTGGATCAAGTTTTCCAGGGCAAAAGGAAAGGTAATAATCGACAAAGGCGCTGAAAAGGCACTAAGAGAAGGAAAAAGCCTGTTGTCAGTTGGCATTAAAAAGGTCGAGGGTGATTTTGACAGGAAGGATATTATTGAGATAAATGATGCAGCAAAAGGGATTAGTGATTATTCCTCTAAAGAGCTAGAGAAAATAAAAGGGAAGAAAGGAAAGGTTGCTGTTAAGAGCGGGAATATTGTTTTGATTTAGATTAGAAAAATCTTATTTATGGATAGCAGCTGTTGTGAATATTTATTAAGTGCTGCGGGTTACCATTCTGCATGGTTAATAAACGGATTAAAAAAAGATACGAGAGTTATGTAAAAAAACCTCTCTGCTTTATTGATAGATGGTCTGGTTTTTTTTATGATAGCGGGCGAGCTAAAGAAACATTACGCCATGCCTATAACCTAATTGTTTCAATCCATGCAAGACTAAGAGATATAGGAAATTATGCAGGAATTAATGAATCAGCAGACTATTATAAACGACTTGGTGATAGCTGTTTAGTAGAAAGTCACTTTGCAGATATACTATTTAATGAAGAGAAAGTCAAAGGAAAGGAAATGGGAAGTTTGGCAAAGGGGGAATTTGGAATTTTAGCAATTGATGGACCAGAAGTAAGTTATCATAATCTTAAGTTAAAATAAAGTAAATTTATTTCATTTTCTGGGGGCTTTATTACTAATTTAGAAAGTCTTTTTTGAATTGTATTTAACGACTGTTATATTCGTTTTTTCGAAGAAAAAACCAAAAAATTTATATCGGAATTTAAGCTATGGCATAAATGGAGATAATAAATTTTTTGAGTTAGGCTTGGCGACCGCCTTAACGTTAGATTTATAGTAAAATTATATCTTAGATTAGTAAAAAATGGCATAAAAAATAGAAAATTTTATATATTACATTGTAATACTCTGGAATACTATGGAAACTGTAACTGTAAAATTTCAGGAGGGTGTATTAAGGAAAATAGATGGCAGTATAGCTGAGCATAACTTTAATTCACGAACTGAATTTATAAGGGAAGCTGTTAGAGATAAACTAAGTGAGTTAAGCAGAGAGGATTTGATTAGTGAATTTTTGAAATTTCAAGGCAAAGCTAAGAAAAAGACCACAGATGAAGAAAACAGGAAAACAAGGGAAGAAGTAAGTAAGGAACTAATGGCTGAATTAGAGAAAAGATTTACTTAATATCTTCTGGTTTGACTGACTTTACAATATCTGAAAGATTATTAATGAAATGTTCATCTCTAGAAACCATTACTGCTTTATAATTTCTAGCCTGTATTGCATTTAAACAATCAATGAAAGGGATATGTCTTTCTTCAGAAAGTTTCTTTGCTTCTTGATATTCCTCCTTAGTTATCTCTATCCTTACCAAGGTTTTATTTATGAATAAAAGATTCAACATATCGTTGATTTCTTTTTCATCATAATCTCTCTTTAGTTCCCAAAC
This sequence comes from Candidatus Woesearchaeota archaeon, assembly GCA_019323195.1. Lineage (GTDB taxonomy): Archaea > Nanobdellota > Nanobdellia > Woesearchaeales > JACPBV01 > JAHWHQ01. Next base: position 3,113 of record JAHWHQ010000056.1, read on the forward strand.
TAAAGCTTCTGAGAATAATATTGTATATTTTCTCTTTAAGACCTTCATAAATAAATCTGCTGCATATTTCCCTATAGGATTCTTGGATTTACTAAAGCGGTTTTCATAGAAATCTCTCCAAATACAAGTGTCAATTAAATGTTCTTTTTCTGCCATTTTAATCGGTAAGTATTCTAGACTTATATAATTTGCTGATATAGTTAACGATTAAGCATCTCAGGTCGCCAAGCCTTATTGAACATAACGGTGTTATATGCCCTCGTTAGAGGTTTCACGAAGTGAAAAGTAATTCTCGAGCCCTAAAAATATCTCCTTACTTTATTAGAATAAGAAGTATATTCTTTTCCAAATCTTTTTTTAAGGAATTTTTCTTCTCCTAATATTATAAAATGATAGACAATTATGCTGTATATCCCAATAATTAAGATTATAATATTAAATTGAATCATTATTGATGACATTGTCAACAAATTAAATCCTATATACATAGGATTTCTACTAATTTTGTATAATCCATTTGTTTTTAGTATCGTTTTTTGCTTAGGTACACCGAAACTTGTCGAATTTCCTAGATTTTTCCAGCTTATTAGTACAATTAATAATCCAATAATATAGATATACGAACCCATATTTAGATTTAATATATGTAATAATCCATAAAGCCAAGTGATATATCCTGATATTTTTCCAGTTATGTAAAAAAATGGATTTACTGTAAATTCTCCAATAAATTTGATCATAAATATTTTCTTAGAATACCTATATATAAATCTTAGGGCTCGAGGGCTCGTTTGCAAGTTCACTTCTGAGACCTCATAATCATATTGTGAGCAAAGCATTTCCCATAGAAATGTCTAGCTTGTTGCCATACGGTACGTCCACGTAAAAATGCACTCATTCCCCTTTTTAGC
>JAHWHQ010000057.1 GCA_019323195.1 Candidatus Woesearchaeota archaeon
AATTATAGCTAGTTGCTAAAGTAATGGAACATTTTTGGCATTAAATCTTTTCTTTTCAGTATGTTTTTTGCGTGATATTTCGTTGTGATGACTGATCGTAGGCACTTGTTGCCGAGTTTATTCTTCAGCATTTTCCAATGTTGCTCTACGGGATTGAGTTCTGGGCTGTACTTTGGAAAGAAGTATATTCTCAATGTTTTCTTTCGCTTTTGGAGAAATCGTAGGATGAGTTTTCCTTTATGCCATGTTGCATTGTCAACAAAAATAATGAGTTTGGGAAAACGCTTCACCAGCTTTTTCAGAAATCGTAATATTGTCCGTTGGTTCTGTTTTTGTATGAAGCTAAAGACAAAGGTGTTCTTTGTCCGTACACCAATAATGTGAAAGCGATAGCGTGAGTGGTTTATTTTTGCTATAGGTCTGCTTCCTTTGAGCGCCCATCCTCGACGAAGAATTGGCGAGAGGCTTACTGTACACTCATCGAGGCAAGAGACCACCCACCCACGACTTCTGTAGTATGTGGATAACTGCTTTGCTTTTTTTTAAACTTCTCTTGCTCTTTTTTGTCTACTTTATAATGTTGTGGTCTCGGCTTTTGGAAAGAAAGGCCGAGGCGCTTGAGCGTTTTGAATATGTTTTCCCTACAATAAATTACACCATATTTCTTTTTGAGAAGTTGTTTGACATCGTTCATAAGCCACAGCCCGGCAGGATCATGTGGTGGTCCCTTGAGCAAGTCTTGACGAAGGTTCTTCAACTGCGAATGCGTCAAGTAAGAAGGTCGCCCAGACCTTTTCTCGTCGAATTTGGCTTTCAAGCCCCGCTCCTGAAAGCGCGTAAGCCAACCATGGATAGTCCTACGAGATTTTTCCAAAGCCCATGCAATATCATCAATTGATTCTCCTTTCTTTCGACGGATAGCTGCCAAAAGCCGAAGCTTTGCTTTAGCGTCATGTTCTTTGGAATAAAGACTATTTAACCTCTCCAAAGAAACCCTCGGCAAGAAACTTTTACCTTTGTTCAAAGCCCACATAACAATCACCTCTTTGTAAGAATGAGTATTAACACATCTACTATATAAAAGTTCCTATATTAAAGCAACAAGCTATAAAATAATCCCCTATCATCACTTTTTAGCACCATACCTCTTCCTGAACTCAATAACAACAAATGAGCCGTAACAAAGTATGAAAAGGAATATCAGGCTGAGCAGGGTGTTTATGCCGCCCGGAGAGGCCTGCTCATACACCACCTGGATCTCGTTGTATGTGAAGATGATGCTCACTGCCCAGACAACACTCACCACTAAAGGTATTGATGTTATCACCCATTTCCATAAGGCAATCTTCAGAATCTTCTGAGGGATGCTGGATTTCTTCTTATTCTTTAGAGGTGCACCTTTATTTTTTCTTGGCACGCTTCTTTTTTTTCTGGGCATATTATCAATTTTTATTTTAAGTATATATAAATATTTCTATTTCAGGAGGGCAATTTATATAAACCAGACAAGGTTATAATATCATATGAAAAGAAAAAACTTAATCATAAATAGTATCATATTTTTGCTAATCCTCTGCATCATAATCCTGGTATTCCTGACGAGCTTTAACCTAAACGCATTTAATGAGAGCTTCTATAAAAAGGAGTTTGAAAAATACAGGATATATGAAACATTCCCTGATAAGGATATAGAGAGAATAAATTCCGGGCTTTTATCATACCTAAAAGGAAAAGAGTCGGATTTCAATAAGGAATTATTCAACCAGAAGGAGATAGAGCACCTAAAAGATGTTAAATTGCTTATTCAAAAAATAAATCTAACTTACTGCTCAATATCAATAGTTTCAGTAACATCCGTACTGGCCTTATTTCTCCTTGATAAGAAAAGATTCCTGAAAAACCTTTCAATCGCCATATTTGCAGGCGGTTTAGCCTCTGTGCTTTGTGTAATTGCCGTATTATTGCTGATAAAGATGAACTTCAGCAGTGTTTTCACAGTATTCCACCATATATTCTTTCCTCAGGGCGGCTGGCTGTTCAGCTCCTCTGACAATATAATAAAGCTCTACCCTTCCGGGCTGTTCTATGATGCGGCAAAAAGGATATTCACAAGCGCATTCCTATATGGAAACATTTTAATATTAGTTGGTGTTGTTGGTCTTTACCAAAAAAAGATATTAAAGAGGCAACAAAAATGATTGACATCGCAGCATTGATAACAGCAAACATCCTTCTTGTAATTGCAGCTTTGATCATATCAGCGCTTCCGCTTTACTTCGCAGTCAAGCTGGTAGGCGGGGAAACAGGCATTGTAAGGATAATACTCATAAGCCTTATGCTATCCTTTGCCTCTGTTGTAGCTGCCCAGCTTATTGATATCTTTGCAGGGCTTTTCATGCTGTTTGCAACCCTATTCGTGTATAAGATAGCATTCAAGATATCCTTTTTCAGGGCAGTTATAGCCTGGATACTGCAGTATGTATTTGTCTTCATTGCCGTAGCAGCTGTCATATATTTAGTGTAAGGAAAAAATATTTAAACAACCGATATAAACATTGGTATTAAAGCATGAGAAAGACAATAATAGCCGGAAACTGGAAGATGAACAAGACAGTAAAAGAGTCTGTTTCTCTGGTCAAAGAGCTAAAAGGGTTAGTTAAGGACATTAAGGGCAGAGAGATTATAGTATGCCCGCCGTTCACTTCCCTTGCAGCAGTTGGAGCTGAAACCCAGACAGGCAATATTAAGATAGGCGCTCAAAACATGCATTATGAGGAGAAAGGTGCATTCACGGGTGAAATCTCCCCTCTGATGATAAAAGAAACTGGAGCGAGTTATGTCATACTTGGCCATTCTGAAAGAAGGCATGTCTTTAATGAGGATGATGAGCTTATTAACAAAAAGATTGCCTCTGCTATTAATAACAGTCTAAAACCAATATTCTGTGTAGGAGAGACGTTGGAGCAAAGGGAGGAAAACAGGACAGAGCAGGTCATCAAGGAACAGGTAGAAAAAGGTTTAGAAGGGATAAAAAAGGAAGAGATGAAAGACATAGTTATAGCATATGAGCCTGTCTGGGCGATAGGAACAGGAAAGAACGCTACTCCGGAACAGGCAGAAGAGGTCCATGTATTCATAAGGGGTATTTTAGATTCTATGTTCGGCAATAAAACTGCAGAGGAAACACCTATCCTATACGGAGGCTCTGTAAAACCGGAAAATATAAAAGGAATCATTGCACAGGTCAATGTTGATGGGGTCTTGGTAGGAGGAGCCTCATTAGATGCCAGATCATTTTCAGAGATAGCAAAATGCTAGAAGAAGAGAGAAAACAAAAGAGCATATTGGATAAGCCTGATATCTTAAGAAGGGAGGGCACTTTAACGCAGCCTGTAAAGAAAGGCAAGGGATGGCTGTTCAAGCTTATTCTGATACTAATTGTAGCAGGGCTTATCTATTATCTTTTCACGCATCCTGAGATAATAAGGAACCCTGTCAACGAATTCTTCGGAAGGTTTAGTTAGAAAGGGATTATATCAATCAAGGAACCTCAACATATATCTTATGCAGCGTATCGTACTGGACCCAGTCTGTACCATTATAGTATCTCACAACCACATCAAATATATATGTTCCTGCAGGCGCATTCTTTACCCCAATCCCCAACAAGAACTTCTCCTGCTCATTATTTCTTATCATCTTTATAATTCCCGACTCATCTCCTATTCCCGCTGTTGTCTGCAGCCATGTTTCAGGGTTTCCGCAGGAATCAGTATTGGGGTCTGAACTCTGGCAAATGAGGCTATCCAGCCTGTCATAGGCCTTATTAAAACTAATATTTATCATGAACTTATTGCTGGGGCCGGTGCCGAGCATATTCAACACCCCTATCCCGAACGTATTGAAATCGCCGTTCACTATCGTCTTCCTGTCAAAAGGTATTGCCACCCTGCTTCCGTCATCCAGGAGCCTTTCGATCTCCTTCTCCGCCCTTTCATCATAGATCCTCTTTATATCCTCAGCATGCGTAAAAAACCTTCTTACGATATAAATGCTGGAGATGAAAACCACAAGGCATATTATTATGATCACTATAAAGCTTACAGACAGCTGAAGTGCGGATTTCTTGTTCATTTTCAATTATCTTACTGGTCCATGATATTCTGCATCCTGTACTCCTGCGCATACTGCGCATAATACCTTGACCTGTACTCCCTTATTAAGTTATGTATTTCCTTCACAACCTCCTCAACATCATCTATGAAATCAAGTTCTACCTGCTTTTCTTTCATCCCTGTAAGGTCCAGGATGATCCTTGCCGTACCCAGGAAAGCCTTCTTGTCATAGCTCACTTTCGTGACATTAGCGTACGGTACTGCCTTATCCCTTATCTGGATGATAAAAAGGCTCTTAGTGTAAACCATCTTATCCCTGTACAGGGTATAGCTGCTCTTCCCAAGAACAATGTAATTCAGGATAAGCAGAAGAGCCGTAACAAACAAGATCAAAAATATCGAATAAGCCAATAAGAGTGATGCTGAAACCTCAAGCCCAAGTTCCTTGAACGCCTCCATAAAGACATCCAATCCAACAATGCTATTAAGGTAGATCAGGAGTGCTATTACCATGACAACAATGCCGCTAACAACCAGAATATTAAGAATAAAAGCTTTTTTTATATTTGGCTTTATCTCAGATACTGCAGCTTCTTCCATTTTTCTCATCAATCCCTAAAAAAGAAAAAAGTTCATAAAAGCCTATTTCGCTATCTCATACTCCTTGACTACCAGGATAAGGAACAGGATAAGTATGATAGCTCCGATTATTATCATAGAAAGCCCGCTCATGCTCGTTCCTATGAAAATCTTATACAGCCCAAACATCATTGTGCCTATCCCTATCCAGAGGAACTTGTCAAGAACCAGTTTCATAATCTCAAACTCTTCAGTAGCTGTAAGCCTCTTTTTCATGATAAAACACCTCTTTTTTTATTTTCTTACATTGATTACAAGGTCTTTAGTAGCATTCGGACCTGGCTTAGGCACATGCCCAACTTTTGCCTCACAAAGATAGGTTCCTTCATCAATATTACCAACAACAAAAAGATATGTCCCTAGGAATGACTCACCAGAGTTAAGGGCTTTGCTATTAACTTGCTCATTATCTGGCATCGCTGTTGTTCCAGCACCGCTACAATCAATAGTAACATTTACTTTGCTCCAAGGCTTATTACCTGAATTATACACTCCAAACTTTAAAGCAATAGCATCACCAGAATGCACAATAAGCCTCTCCCTTGACAGTGTTAACGGCTCTGAACTTGAAGGCGGTGACGGCTCAGGCTCCACAGCTATCTGCTGCTCGAACATTGTCGATGCCTTCCCGAACATCCCCCTTACAAACCCAAGGCCTAATCCAAGGATAACAATCGCCAGGATCAATATAACTATTGCAGTGACAGACAGCTCAATAGCAGCTTTCCTGTTTTTCCTCATTTTCAACAGATTCATTTTCACATCCCTCATTCCATTATTTCAATCGTAAGATCCTTATTATAATCCTCAATCCCCACACTGCAAAGGTAAGACCCGGGCGACTGTAATGGAACAGTAAAGAGAAGGTTAAATGTTTCAATCTTCCCCTGCCTGACGTCCCTTTCATTCGCAGACTGCTCAGCAATCACCAATGAATCACAGCTAAGAACAGGCTCAACACTATCCCATGTCTCATCAGTAGGGTTAAATGTGCTCACCTTTATTACCTCCCTGGCCCCTGCATTAGTCATAATCATCTCCCTTGAAAGGCTTACAGGGCTGGAGGCTGTAGGAAAATAAGGCTCCGGCTCTGCAGCTATCTGCTGCTCGATCTGTGTGCTTACCTTCGTAAACATACCTTTGATAAACCCTACTCCTAACCCTAACATGACAATAGCTAATATCAGTATTACGATAGCCGTAACAGACAAGCCGATAGCCGCTTTTTTGTTTCCCATTCTCTTTATCTCAGACAAAAACAAAAATAAAAAACCCGCAGGGGATTTTTTATTCCATTATTTTAATAGTCATATCCTTAACATAATCCTCAATTATACCCGTCATATTCATCTGACAAAGATATGTATCTGGTACTGATGCAGGTACCGTCAAAAGAAGATTAAATGTCACAAACTCTCCCTGGTCTATGTTCCTTGCATTCGCAGATTGGTCATTAATGGCCAATGAATCACATCTTATAGAGGGTATAACACCACTCCATGCCCCATCTGTAGGGTTAAACGTGCTGACCTTTATTACCTCTTTATCCCCTGAATGGGTTATAAGGCTCTCCCTGGACAATGTTATAGGGTTAGAGGCTGTAGGGGCATAAGGCTCAGGCTCTGCAGCTATCTGCTGCTCGATCTGCGTGCTCACCTTGCCGAACATCCCCCTTATAAACCCTAATCCCAGTCCAAGCATGACTATTGCCAGGATCAGAACAACAATAGCATTAACAGACAAGCTTAAAGAAGCCTTTTTTCGGTTTTTTAAAGGAAAAATCGAAAAACCCTTTTTCTCATTATTCATCATCACACACCTCTTTTTTGTTTATTTTTTATCAAACCACTTAGATTAGGTGACTATGGAATAGCTAATTTATAAACCTTTCGATTCAGAGGGCTGTGTTGAAAATCTCGCTACGCTTCGGGTTAGCAGCTTCAAAATCCTTAATGTTTAGATTGATAGCTGACATCCCCCGACGGGGGCAACCCTCCTGTCAGCTTCAAGGGATCTTTAATAGGATTTTGACCTTAGGCTGCTAACCTACATTTTCAACGCAGCCGATTCAGAGTTATTAAATTTTTCATCAATTTCATACCTAGATAAAATCAGATATCTTATGCTTCACCTCCTCATGCCAGAGCCATCCTAACAGGATAAAGGCATCAAGCCCCATTTCAAGGTTGCGCAGCTTTATGTACCCTGTTATGCCCCTAAAGCCCAGATTTAAAAAAGGCCAGAACGGGGATATATTACATCCGTAAAACAGGAAATCCAGGGCTATATGAAAAGCATAGCCAAAGGATATTATTCCCAGCAGAATCCCCATTTTACTGTTAAACCTATAGGCTATAATAGAGATTGCCAAAATGGCCGCAGGTATCAAAAATATGTGCGTAAACTCCCCATGGAACCAGGCGATACTGGAATTGAATATGCTTAAAAGCCAGAAAAGAGGTATGTCCATGTCAGGAAGCAGGCCTGCAATCCCGCCGATAAAGATGTAATTAAGAGGAATCAATTTCTTATTTTTGATTATATAATCCCTAAAGATATCTATCGCTATTATTGTCAATAAGACATGCGTCACTGCTAAAGGCATCTTACCTCAGTCTCTTAGCTGCCCTTCGAATGATATTTTTTCCTCTTTTTTCAGCCCTTTTTTGTGCCTTTCTTACCTTCCTTCCTGCATTAGAAATCGCTTTTTTTGCTGTTTTTTTGCCTCTTCTTACGATAGGCTTTGCTTTCTTTATCCTTTTGTTCAGTTCTGCAGAGACTATTTTCTGCACCTTTTTCCGCTCTTTTTCAGCCTCTCTAGCCAGCTTTTTGACCAACGACCTGGCATCTTTTGTGCTTATCAGCCCTTTCCTTGCTATGCCTCTTAACGTCTTGTCCGCCTTTTTGGCAGCAAAGCTGGCTGTCCCTATCGCTGTCAGCAGCCCCTTTTTTATTATATCCGCCATGTAAGCTCACCTCTTTTCCTCTTTTCCCTCTTTTCTTATCGATATAAATAATGTAATTAAAAAGATCACAGCAATTACAAAACATAATAAGGAAGCTAAAGGAAAGCCGTAAAGGACCGGTCTCCCGATATTGACAAGCAGGGCGCCGGTAACAAGAAACGCGACTATCATCATGCCGTAAGTCAGCCTGTTGCTCGACCGGTCAATGTCGCTGGCCAATCTTTTTATATCAGTATCCTCAACATCAACCTTTACTGTTCCCCTCTGTATCTTCTCCAGTGCAGAACTGAACTTAACCGGGAATTCCCTGAATAACCTCCCATAGCCGGCTATGTTCTTCATAAAATCCCTGACCATATTCACTGGCTTGGCTTCATTCTTTATCAATTTTTCTATAAAAGGCTTGATGTTCTCTATCAGTTTAAAGTCAGGCTCATACTCCAGGGCTATGCCCTCTATCTCCACTATCGCTTTCCCGAACAAGACAAAGTCAAGAGGCATCTTAACATTATGCCTTAAGGCAATATCCAAAATCTCCTCAAGGACATAGCTTACCTTTATGTCCCTAAGCTCGCTCTTCTGCAGTGGCTCAATAACTGCCTTAATGCATTCTTTGAAGGACTCTATGTCTGTCTCCCCCTCATCTATCAGGCCCATATCTAGGAAGGTATCAACGATAGCATCCAGGTCCTCATCAACAATGCCGTACAGCAGGCTTATTGATTTCTGCTTAAGGTAGTTGTCAAAATAGCCTACAATCCCGAAATCAACCAGTGCTATCTTATTTCCCTTAAGGACTAGTATATTGCTGGGATGCGGGTCTGCATGAAAAAAGCCATGTATAAAAACCTGGGTCAATATAGAGTCAAAGCCGTTCTTCATTACCTGCCTTATGTTGTATCCCTTCTTTCCTTTAACCTTTATTATATTATGCAGCTCAATTCCGTCTATGAACTCAAGCGTCAATACTTTTTGTGTCGAGTATTTGTCAAAAACCTTGGGGATAATTACGCTGGCAGAGCCCTTAAAGTTTTTATAGAACCTTTTTGCGTTTTTTGCCTCTACCCTGAAATCAAGCTCTTTCTCTGTCCAGCTCCTGAACTCATCCACGATCTTCACAGGCCTAAATGGGGCTATCTTTTTTGAATGTTTCTCAAGTAATTTGGCGATATAGAACATTATCTCTATATCTGTCTCCATGATCTTCTTCACGTTTGGGCGCTGCACCTTTACCGCAACTGCCCTTCCGTCCCTTAGCCTAGCCTTATGTACCTGCGATATGGAAGCAGAGGCTATCGGCTTCCTGCTGAAATCCGTAAAGAGATTTCCGACTGGTTTTTTCAGCTCCTGCCGGATTGTCTCCTCAACCTCCTCATAAGAGAAAGGAGGCACCTTATCCTGGAGTTTCCCCAGTTCCTTAACATACTCTTTTGGAAGGAGGTCAGGCCTGAGGCTCAGTATCTGGCCAAGTTTTATGAAGGTAGGGCCAAGTTTCTCAAGGGTCTTTCTTAACCTTAAAGCACGTTCAGAGTCAGTAGAAGAGTCTAATCTTTTCTTCTTGAATATCTTCTTGAGGCTTATCTTGCCAAGCAGGTATCCAAAGCCTTGCTGGGTAAGAATCAAGATAATCTGATTAAACCTTTTAATGTCCTTTACCTCCCTCTTAAGATTCAACATGGTGTTTCTTATTTATCGGATATATATAAAAACTTCGTTTTTATTCTGTGGTGCAATCCTAGGCGTCTGTGCGAAATATATAAACAATTATTTTTTCCGCCACTAAAAAATAAAAATATTTATAAAGGGAGTATTTTTTCTAAAAGTCATCATGAAAAGAAGTTCACGCAGATGGAAGAAAAAGCGCCAGATGAGATGGAAATGGCAGCGTAAAAGGATGAAAAAGGAAAAAAGAAAGAGAAGTATGATTAAGCGTTAGAATCCAGTGTAAAAAAGCGTTAAGTTTATATATAACCCTAAGTTCATGCTTTAAATCGCCACCTTTATAGTTTAGATATACAAATTCTAAACATTCTAAAACAGAAACCATAGATTAAAAATTGCGTACTTGATATTGTTATCAAGTATGGTTGGTTTAGTAACTCCGCAATTCAATGCGACCAATTCAATTCCCGTTGATCCTGCGGGAGGTTGCTGCTATTAGGGTTCGATTTAGCCATGTAAGTCTTCTTGCAAAAGAGGCAAACTGCTCAGTAACACGTCGATAACCTACCCTTAGGTCTGGGATAACCTTGGGAAACTGAGGCTAAGACCGGATAAAGGTTTAATTCTGGAACGAATTTTCCTTTAAAAGCAATGCCTAAGGATGGGTCGGCGGCCGATTAGGTAGTTGGTGGTGTAATGGACCACCAAGCCAAAGATCGGTAGGGGTCTTGAAAGAGATAGCCCCGAGAAGGGCACTGAGACACTGGCCCTAGCCCCACGGGGTGCAGCAGGCGCGAAACCTTTACAATGCACGCAAGTGTGATAAGGGAACCCTAAGTGCTTTGTTTTTACAAGGCTTTTTTTAAGAGTAAATATCTTAAAGAATAAGTGGTGGGCAAGACTGGTGCCAGCCGCCGCGGTAACACCAGCTCCACGAGTGGCAACCGAATTTATTGGGTCTAAAGCGTCCGTAGCCGGTTCTGTAAGTCTTTTGTTAAATCATTAAGCTCAACTTAATGGGTGCTTGAGATACTGTAGGACTAGGAACTGGGAGGAGTCAGAAGTATTTCTAGGGGAGCGGTAAAATGCTATAATCCTAGAAGGACTACCTGTGGCGAAAGCGTCTGACTAGAACAGATTCGACGGTGAGGGACGAAAGCTAAGGGAGCAATCCGGATTAGATACCCGAGTAGTCTTAGCCATAAACGCTGCGAGCTAGGTGTTACATATTCTCTGTGAATGTGTAGTATCGTAGTGAAGACGTTAAGCTCGCCACCTGGGGAGTATGGTCGCAAGACTGAAACTTAAAGGAATTGGCGGGGGAGCACTAC
>JAHWHQ010000058.1 GCA_019323195.1 Candidatus Woesearchaeota archaeon
ACAGTCACAGCCTTCACCCGAGACACTATCACAATCATGATCCTTTCCATCGCATGTTTCATTTACAGGATCGATATTGCCAACACAGGCACCCCATACCCCTCCTGAACAGGTCTTTGTGCCATACTGGCATTCACCTATATTTGAAACACCGCATTGCTGGGTTAGACCTTCATCTATCAGATTATCACAGTCATTATCCAGATTGTCACAGACCTCCTGTGTGGGGGTACAATCTGCAGATTCTTTGTTGTCGTCCAGACTTACACAGTCAGGGTCGCCTGGTATGGACTTATCTACACATTTAGTCTTACTTGTCAGGAAATCACAATACCCGTCTCCGTCGTTGTCTATCCTGTCATTACATTGCGGCTTGATTGTTGTTTTCTTAGCTTCACCTACCATATTATTCCCGCATCCTATCAATACTAACGATAATGTTAGTATAACAAGAATTCCTGATATCCCAATTTTATTCAATTTATATCACCTCTTTGCATTATTTAATCTTTAAGAGTATCTTTTAGGGAACTGATATATAAATATTACTATAAACCCGGGTTTGGGGCAGGATTGATCTGTTTAACTTGTCTAAGAAGAAGAGAAAGGAGATTTGGGGGATAAAATCCAAGTCACCACTTAATTATAATCCCAATAAATATTTAAACCAACTGAATTCTAACATTTTTGTTCCGTCTGCGGGGCTTTGGGGATTTAAATGGATAAGTATGAACAATTCAAGGAATATGTAGCTATCTCTTTAGAAAGGTTCAAGGAGCTGGACAAAAAAGAGACGATAAGGCTGGTCTCGCATCTGGACGCTGACGGCATCTGCGCTGCTTCTATCATGGTAAGGGCGCTTAACACTGACAACAGAAAATATTCATTGAGCATAGTGCAGCAGCTGACTGAGGAAGAGATAGACAGCTTAAGCATGGAGCCTTATAATTATTTTGTCTTTACCGACCTTGGAAGCGGGCAGCTTAACCATATAAAGAAAAGGTTTTTGGGAAAGCAGGTCTTTATCCTGGATCATCACCAGCCTGAGAAGGTCAAGCTTACAAATAATATCGTGCATGTCAACCCGCACCTGTTCGAAATTGACGGAGGAAAGGAGATAAGCGGCTCAGGGGTAGTATACCTTTTTGCAAGAAGCCTGAACAGGAAGATAGATGACCTGGCACATATCGCAATCATAGGTGCTATAGGGGACATACAGGAGGAGAAGGAAGGCTTCCTGAGGCTTAATAAGGATATACTGGACAAGGCTGTCAAAAAGAGGAAGATCAAGGTCATAAAAGGACTGAGGATCTTCGGGGCGCAGACAAGGCCGCTGCATAAGGTTCTGGAGTACTGCACAGACCCATATATCCCTTGCGTGATCGTAAGCGAGAGCGGGTCTATACAGTTCTTAAGGGACCTAGGGATACAGCTTAAGAACGGAAAGGAATGGAGGAAGCTTGTCAACCTGGATGATGAGGAGATAAAGAAACTGGTTTCCGGGATCATAATGAAGAGGCTCAATGAGGACAGCCCTGAGGATGTCCTTGGCAATGTATACATACTGAACGATGAGAAAAAGGAAAGCCCGTTCAGGGATGCAAAGGAATTCTCTACCCTTTTGAACGCCTGCGGAAGGCTTAACAAGGCATCACTTGGGATAGGGGCATGCCTGGGAGACAAGAAGAACAAGGACAGGGCAATGAAGAGCTTAACAAGGTATAAAAGGGAGATAATAAACGCGATAAACTGGTATAAGAACTATAATGGCGGCAATGATGTCATTAAATGCAAGGATTATATCATAATAAATGCAAGAAGCAATATAATGGGAAGCATTATCGGAACGCTTGCCTCTATACTTTCTAAATCAAAAGAGCTGAAGGACGGGACTTTTATAATGTCAATGGCAGATATGATCAACGGGTATTATAAGGTCAGCTTAAGATTAAGCGGAAGGGAAAAAGGCGTTGACCTGAGGGAGGTCATCAAGAAGATAACAGACAAGGTCGGCGGAGAGGGAGGAGGGCATGCGTTTGCTGCAGGAGCGATGATAAAGGAAGAGATGGTCGAGGATTTTATCAAGCATGCTCAATTAGTTCTGGGCAGGTATGGGCTGGAAGAGGCTGTCCATTAAGCCTTATAAAGAAAGCCTGATATTATCTATGTGCTCTGCTATCTCCTGGCCTTTTTTTGTGAGGGTGAGAAGCTTTAACCTTCCCTGCTTTTCAAAGTTGATCAGCCCTGACTTCTCCATCTCCTGAAGGATCTTGACAACATGGGAATAGGTGCAGTCAATCTGCTTTGCCAGGCTGGATGCATATATATTATCCTTTGCGTTCTTAAGGTTTACCAGCATCATGGCAGGCTTTTCCCTGAAAAAGACATTGAAAATTGTTTCATCTGCGATTTTTGTCCACCCCAAACATATTCATTACAATAGGTATATCAGAAAGAATGCTATATAATATATAAATGTTTTGGATTTGTGCGGGATTTTGAATTATCTTAAAATAATGAAAAAAGCAAATATTTATATACTTTTTAAGAGCTGCAAAATAGCGGTGATGAGGCTCACCAAGGCTCTTGCCTAAACCGCTTTTAGCTGATGGCTTCTTCTCATAGGTGATTTATATGAACATAAGGCTATGTGAAGATATAGAGAAAAAGGGCTGAGAGAAACAAGGAGGTATATGGAAAATGAGCGAACTATCGAACCCGGCACCGCTGGGGCTGATGGGATTTGGGATGACAACAGTGCTTCTGAACATCCATAATGCAGGGTATTTTGCACTAGGAAGCATGATACTGGCGATGGGGATATTCTACGGAGGTATCGCCCAGATAATAGCAGGCATAATGGAGTTCAGGAAAGGGAATACGTTCGGGACAACTGCGTTTACGTCGTACGGTCTGTTCTGGATAAGCCTTGTGGCTTTGATATTAATGCCAAAATTCGGATGGATCGAGGCGCCGTCAAATACAGCGATGAGCGCATACCTGTTCATGTGGGGATTGTTCACACTGTTCATGTATGCAGGAACATTAAACAAGAACAAAACACTGCAGTTTGTCTTCTTATCATTGACAGTACTGTTCTTCCTGCTGGCTTTCGGGGATATGACAGGGATTGCAATGGTAAAGGTGATAGCAGGGTATGAAGGGATAATATGCGGATTGAGCGCCATATACCTGGCTATGGCAGAGGTTCTTAACGAGAGCTATGGGAAAACAGTCCTTCCTATAGGGAAATAAACCTTTTTCTTTTTTATTTTATTTTTTATTGGTAAGCATATTTCTTATTTTGTGAATTTTAGCAAATCAGACGGGCATTCATCCCCTTGCGTAAAAGTGGGATTTCTGACCGTCAGATTTAATTATTTATGTAAAAAAACATTAGGAAAATATCCTAAAGTTTATAGAAGACCTAAAAAGAAGATATTAACATCTGAATTTTTTAGCCGTAGCATCTCAGATAAACTGTGCTCTTTATCCCCAACTTTTCAAACAACTCCTTCTATAACTATAAAAAAAGAGGGGTATCTTAAGATAAAACAACCAACACTCAAATTCATAAAAAATGAGTCCTTAGAATTTAAATGGCTAGCGCTGTTGACTTATTTTGACTTTGATGGTAGCATATCTCCTAGCGTAAGATTGAAACACAAAAGAGAGTTAAAGAAATCTAAATTATATGAATATTATCAAGTACAATTAGAATTTGAAATAAGAATCGCAGAGACCAACCCTCAACTAAATAAAGAACTTATTGATATTTGTTCAGAACTTGGATTAAAAGCAAATAAGACAACAGATAAAAGAAACTGGAGTGGTATTGGAGGAATAAGAGTTATTGATATAGGTTCAGTTAGGAAATTTATTGAGAGAGATACAATAACTGAAGTCAAGATATCCGGCAAAAGTTATCGTTTTGAAGGTTTGACTAAATCTTCAATCATGAAATCCATCAAAAGGATAATAAAAGAAGTTCCATTATCTAAATCTTTTAAGACAAAAAAAGAAGCAGAAAGATATCAGAAATATTTAAATAGTAAACTGTTAACCCCTTATTATAAAAGCCCTGTGGTGTAGATTAGCTGAAGCTAAGCACAATGGTCAAGCATAGAACCCTCTGGAGGTTCTGACAGCAGTTCGAATCTGCTCAGGGCTATTTTTTAGTTCTTAAAGCCCAAGAAGTTACTGCCCTAAACCTTTAAAACCCCAGATTCGATTGAGAAGGCCTATTGCAAACAAAGTGAGCAATAGTCTACGGGTATCTATAGGGTGAAACCCTTAGGTGGGAACCTGCTCGGGGCTATTTTTTTTTTAAAAAAATATAGCCCTTATCATACCTTTTTGGCTTATCAATACAATAGTCAGACTTTTCAAAATCCCACCTATCCCTGCTCTACCAGAAATCCAGGGAAGTAATTTATCTTGTGGTAGTTTTTATATATAGGTATGCTCTCTATTTCCTGAATCAAGGACTTGAACTTTTCCCTTATGTCAATAACAATCTTCCTGTACTCATACCAGCTCTTTACTTCCATCTGGATCTCAAGGTCCCATTCCCCAAGGGTCTTGATAACTGAAACGACATTAGGCTGCATTTTAAGGTAATTGATCAGCTTATCCTCAATCTCAGGTATGACGTTATGGCTCCTTATGACCAGGATGAAATCTATGTTATCCATCTTCCTTATATTCAGGGCTGGCCTGAAACCTTTTATTACTTCCCTGCTCTTCAGCTTTTTTATCCTTTCTATTATTGTCTTTGGTGTCAGCTGAACCTTATTTGCTATTTCAACTGCGCTTATTCTAGCATTTTCAGATATATGGCTTATTATCTGAAGGTCTTTGTCTTCAAATTTTTCAGGGATCCTGTCACCCCCTATTATTATCTCTCTTGATGGGTTGGATATTCCGGAAAGAAGGTATTCCCTTCCAAAATATTTCGTCACTATAGTTGTCAATACTGTATAGTTCTGGAGCTGTTCCGGGAATTTCCTCATTATCCCTTTCAGGGTCTTGTTAAAGTTGGACGGGTTTGAGGCGAAAAAGGTGCATATAAGGTCGTACTTCCCTCCGCATGTCGCTATCCAGGATGTAGAGGGCTCTTTTTTAAGGTAACTGATAAGCTCCCTGAACTCTTCCTGGGTGGTGTAGCTTACCTTAAAGTAAACCCTAAAGTTTATAACATCAAACTTGGAGTAATCTATAAGGGTGTAGAATTCCTCGATGACGCCTTTTTTTATCAAAGAGTCTAATGCATAGCTTACACGCTGCTGGCTCATCCTGACTTTTTTTCCTATCCTGGACAGGGGTGTTCTTGCATCTATCTCCAGCTGCTTTATTATAGAGCTTTCTGTGTTTGTCAGCCTGTATTTTTCATCCATATTTTGTTATATTATATTTATCATATATAAATATTGCTTTTTTTACAAAAAATTGCTTCATTCATTTTTATATATTTGCATTATAATCAGAAATAAGAAAAAATAGACAACATTATAGTTTCTCTTAAGCACAGTAAAAATGACAAAAAATAAACCTAAATATGCTGTAATAGGGGCAGGATGTGGAGGTCAGGGTATAGCTGGCTATCTAGCCTATTGTGGTCACGATGTTGTTCTTTATAACAGGACTCTCTCTAAAATCAAGGAAGTGAAGTCCAAAGGCAATATCAAGCTTGAAGGCAAATTGGAAGGGGAAGGAAAATTATCTTATATTGGAAATGATATTGAAAGGGCGTTACAGGATAGGGATGTTATCATGGTTGTCATAACAGCAACAGGCCATAAGGAGATTGCCCAAAAAATGGCCCCTTATTTAAAAGACGGACAGATAATACTTTTAAACCCAGGAAGAACCTGTGGAGCTCTGGAAGTCGATTATACCTTAAGACAGAACGGCTGCAAGGCTAATGTGATAGTTGCAGAAACAAACACTTTAATTTATGCAGTAAGGGCAACTTCTCCAGGGATTGCAACTATAAAAGGTGTAAAAAAAGAGGTATCAACATCAGCTTTGAAGAGTGAAGACACACGATATGTTGTTGATGCTATTGCTTTGGCTTATCCCCAGTTTGTCCCAGCAACGTCTTTTTTAGAGACAAGTTTTGGCAATATAGGGGCAATATTCCATCCAACTATAACCTTGCTGAATAAAGAGAGAATAATCGCTAAAGAAAATTTTGATTTTTATACTGATGGTGTTACAAAAAAAGTTGCTGTTTTTATAGAACAAGTTGATGATGAGGTTAGAAATGTAGCCAAGGCTCTTGAGACAAAGGTTTTATCTGTTGGAGAATGGCTAACTTCCAGGTATGGAATAGAATTGATGGACATCTATACAATGATAAAGTCAAACCCCACCTATAAAGGGATAAAAGCCCCACTAACATTAGATACCCGCTACCTATGGGAGGACATTCCAACAGGCCTAGTCCCCATATCAACATTCGGAGATGCTCTTGGAGTAGCTACCCCATCAATTAACTATTTGATTGATGAAGGATGTAATGTTTTAAACAAAGATTTTTGGAATGAGGGAAGGACACCTGAAAAATTAGCCTTATCAAGGGAAAATCTTAAGGAGAATCTAGAGAATATAATACAAACTCGAGAATTATTGTTGGTCTAGCCTCCTGTTAGGACTATATCTAAGCTGGCGCTTTTGGCTGAACAGGCTTGTAAGGCTTTGAGGGGACCTTATCTTCGTTGCAAGGAATTAAGTAAGTCTTATCCGGCAATTCAATACCTTTCACCAGTTCCCTCATTTTCTTTGGTGTGAGGTTATCAAAGTAGTCTGATGAAAAATTATCAAATATTTTCATTCTAAATAATTCAGGGAAAACAAGCGCATTCCTTCTTTTAGTTCTATAGAAATCATTAAAAATCTGGTAATCTTTACCATCAACGTCCAATATCACCGATAAAGCAAACTTAGATTCATCTTCTAATTGTAGCCCTCGTTCGGTTTCCACTATCATAAGATAAAGATTTCCGCTTTTTCCCTGAAGCTGCAGAAATTCGGCCATATAGCTTATCTTACTTTCAGGTGATTTCTGGCGGTTGAGGCACAATAAATCGGATTGAAGAGTGTTGCCTGCATCATAAGCAGGGGTGTTCTTATTTGTATCTTTATTGCAACCCCTAGGATTAAAACCTTTTTTATAATTAAATAGTTTTGTCAAGTTGTCAGAAGGAAGCTTATTTTTATCTAAGAAATAGGAAGTGACAATATAAGCTATATTATTTTCATGTTCCTTCTTTTCATGTTCTTGGGAATCCAGGTTATTGACAGGTCTTACTGGAGAAGTACTATCAGGTACATTAGAAGAGATATTAATAATTTCGTCTATACTACTATTTCCTCCGCTATAACCAACATCAGGTTGTGCATCTAGTTCCATTTTGATTTTAAATGCAACCATCTTTTAAGGATGTATTTATAGATTATCTGTCAATTTTGTTATAAACATACCAAAAAGTTTAATAAGAAGTTAAATATACATAAGAATATAGATATTGGGGGTAAAAGATGAACCATACTAAGGAATTGGATGAGTCTGAAACCAGGATCGTAAGGGAGCTTATAAGGAACCCAAGAATAAGCGACAACCAGATAGCAAAGAATACAAAGATACCTGTGATGACTGTAAACAGGAAAAGGAAGCTACTGGAGAAAGAAGGGTACCTGAAATATTTTACTTCTCTGGATACAGGAGAGCATGGAACAGGCAAGTATAAGGCAAAGCAGATGTACTGCATCAAGTTTAAGATAGGTATAACAAGGGAGCAGTTTATAGAGGCTGTCGAGAAGGACCAGGAAACATTGGTCTTTGAGGCATATTATATAAGCCTTTCATACCTTGGCGAGAAAGACGGACATCTGGCATACATGTGCATCCTGGATGCAGAGACAGAATCAAAGCTTATGGATGAGTTTAACGGCAGGATAATACCACACCTTAAAGAGAAGTTAGGAGGGGACTGCATAAAAGAGATAATAACGATGAGGGTTACAAATACATTAAGAAGGCACCATAACTATATCCCTATGCTGAACATGGAAAACGGAAGGATGAAGAAAGGCTGGCCTGATGATTATATCTTTGTGGATAAGGGTGAGGTGAAGATAAAAGATACAGGGAACGAAAGCAGTATCTGAACTGTTGATAAGAGAATATAAAAAAGAAAAAAAGAGGAAGAATCGCTTCTTCCTTTTATTTGTGTTGCCTTTGATGCATCCCTGCTTCAAAGCGGCCTTTTCTTTGTCCCATCTTTCCAAAGCCGCCAATGCCGAGCTCTTCAGCAAGCTCTTTTGCTGTTTCATAATCACCGTCCTGCCTTGCTTTATGCATCTCTACAAAGGTGTCAAAGTTATCCTTATTGATAACATCTAACAGCCTTTCTGAGCCAGGGGAATCTTTTATAGCTTCTGCCCAAGCATCATATCCCTGTTCCATGGCTTCATCCATCTCTTCCATATGCTGGGACATCTGAAGATGCCTTTCCCGCATCTGGCTGAACCTTTCCTCTGTCAGCTTCAGGTTGTATTTAATAGGATTTTGACCTGAGGCTGCTAACCTACATTTTCAAAACAGCCTATCAAAACAAAACATTTATATATAAGTTAGGCAAGCCTAACTTAAAGTGAAACAGAAATCAGCAGAGGACTACCTCAGGACAATATACAGCCTGTATGAAAAGGAGGAAGACAAGGGAAGGGGGGTAAAGTCTGTTGACGTATCTAAGGGGCTGAATATCTCCAAGCCCAGCGTCTCTGAGATGCTAAAAAAATTATCCAGAAGAGGCCTTATCGAGTTTGAGCCTTACTCCAATATTTTTCTTACAAACAGAGGGATGAAAGGTGCAAGGAGGGTGATGCACAACCACAGGGTTATCGAGGTCTTCCTTAGAAAGGTTCTTGGATATGAGCTTTCCAAGGTGCATGAAGAGGCGCATAAGCTGGAACACGCATTCTCAGAGGAGTCAATAAAAAGGCTTGACAGGTTCCTGAAAAACCCAAAGGTATGCCCTCATGGGAAGACTATACACTAAAATGGAAATGCCGTTATCTCAGCTTGGAAAGGGAAGAAGTGCAGTGATAAAAAAAATTATCGGAGGCAGCGGATTTAAGAGGAAGATATCGTCGCTTGGCCTGAGGATAGGAAAGAAGGTGATGATAATGTCTTCACAGCCGTTCAGGGGGCCGCTGGTGGTCAAGGTGGACTGCATAGGGATAGCTATAGGAAGGGGGATGGCGAATAAGATAATCGTGGGCGCAAGATGAAGATCCTTCTTATAGGCAATCCAAACATAGGGAAAAGCGCTATTTTCTCAAGGCTTACAGGAGCAGATGTCATCATATCAAACTACAGCGGGACTACGGTAGAGTTCAAGAAAGGCGCTATGCTGTATAAGGGAAAGCAGGCAGAGATAATAGATGTTCCCGGGACATATTCTTTAAAGCCGACAAACAAGGCAGAAGAGGTTGCTGTAGATATGCTGAAACAGGGGGATGTTGCAATAAATGTGGTAGACTCGACAAACCTTGAAAGGAACCTTAACCTGACATTGCAGCTGATGGAAAGGAACATACCGATGGTTATAGCCCTGAACATGTTTGACGAGGCAAAGCATACAGGGATAAGGATCAATGTCAAAAGGCTTAAAGAACTGCTGAATGTGCCGGTGATACCAACAGTTGGCATAACAGGGGAAGGGATTAAAAAACTGGTTGACAGTCTAGATGATGCCAAAAACCCGAAAAACAAAAAATGCCCTGACAAGGAAAGGTGGAGCAAGGTAGGTAGGATTGTTAAGAAGGTGCAGAAGGCAAAACATAAGCACCATACCCTTTCAGAAAGATTAAGCGATGCTACCATATATCCTCTGACAGGAATTCCGGCTGCAATGGTCATACTTCTTATGCTGTTTATGGCCATAAGGATGATCGGGGAAGGACTTATAGCTTATGTATTCAACCCCTTATTCGGCTTGTTAGAGCCGTTGTTCATGAGGATAAGCGCCATATTAGGGCAGGGGATCATGCATAAGATCCTTATAGGGACGCTGATTGAGGGGAAGATAGATTATGCACAGAGCATGGGGCTGCTTACTACAGGATTGTATGTTCCTGTTGCGATGATACTTCCCTATATATTCTCATTTTACCTGGCACTAGGCTTTCTGGAGGATTCAGGATATTTGCCAAGGCTGGCTGTATTGATTGATAATGTTATGCATAAGATAGGACTGCATGGGTTTGCAATAGTGCCAATGCTGCTCGGGCTGGGGTGCAATGTTCCAGGGGCATTATCCACAAGAATCCTGGAATCGAGAAGAGAGAAGTTTATCGCTGCAACCCTGATGTCAATATGCGTGCCGTGCATGGCGCAGATGGCTATGATATTCGGCATGCTCGGAGGGTACGGGATAAAAGGGCTGGGGACGGTCTTTCTTACGCTTTTTATCGTATGGGCGGTATTGGGCCTTATCCTTAACAAGACAATAAGCGGAAAAAGCCCTGCATTATTTATGGAGATACCGCCATACAGGGCTCCTTACATCAAGGGCCTGATGAAAAAATTATGGATGAGGACAAAAAGCTTTATCACTACAGGGATACCTTATGTCCTGCTTGGGGTCTTTATCATAAATATGCTCTATTCTTCAGGGATAATATCTTTTATCGGAAGGATAACAGCACCTTTGACAGTAAATGTTCTCGGGCTGCCGAAAGAGGCAGTGGGGTCTTTAATAGTAGGGTTCTTAAGGAAGGATGTTGCGGTAGGGATGCTGCTTCCTCTGGGATTGACATTAAAGCAGCTGATAATAGCGAGTGTTGTACTGACGATGTATTTCCCGTGCATAGCTACTTTTGCAGTTTTAATCAAAGAATTAGGGGTAAGGGATATGATAAAATCTGCCTTTGTCATGGCAGCATCAACTTTATTGGTGGGATTTATACTTAATCTTGTGATTGGTTTTTAGAATTATATTTTATGGATACTTCCCTATTTTTAATGAAGTTATAGATGCATTAAGGTATATTTCAAATAAAGGAAGATGAAGAAATATGATTTTATCAAAAGAATTCAACCCATAATCTTAGGATCTTTTTTTACCATCGCTATGATAATAAAAGGGAATATCAATGTCGTTATAAGAGCCATTATCACCAGGCTGGAGTAGATTTCAACAGGTATTAGGCTGCTCCTGAACGCTATAAGGGCAAGAGCCATCTCAACAGCGCCTCTGCTGTTCATGGACCATCCTATCAGGTGAAGCTGTTTCCAGCTGAACCTGGTGAAAGGCTTTGTCAAAAAGGTGCCTATAAGCTTGCCTGCTACGGCGATGATCAAGACCAGCAGCAATATCCCCTGGTTCAATACAAGGGAGTTAATATCAAAATTAAGGCCGACTGAAACAAAAAAGAAGGGGATGATAAAGCAAAGGAATGCCTTCTCGAGCTTATGGACCACGATATGTTTCCTTCCGATATTTTTCTGGACCAATATTCCTATGAAAAAGGAGATAATCGCTCCTGCTATAAGGATGTCTTCCTTAAGGTAGGCAACCTTAAGCAGGTATGTCACCAGGATGAACAAGGACAGGCCAAGAATGTCGTCAATAATGCCGGCTCCCATCATAGCTGAGCCAACCTTGGTCCTGAGCTTTTTAAGGTCAAGAAGGACGCGGGCTTTTGTAGCTTCGGCAGTGATGCTCATAGATATCCCAACTATCGATGATACAAGAAGGGAAAAGCCCATCATCCTGAATACGGCAAAACCCAGCAGAAAGGGGAATAAGAATGCAAAGACAGCGATAAATACAGCATCTTTCCTTTCTTTATACATTATCCTCCAGGAGCTTTCCAGGCCTGCCATGAACATGAGGC
Organism: Candidatus Woesearchaeota archaeon; assembly: GCA_019323195.1. Taxonomy (GTDB): domain Archaea; phylum Nanobdellota; class Nanobdellia; order Woesearchaeales; family JACPBV01; genus JAHWHQ01. The sequence goes on from JAHWHQ010000058.1 coordinate 11,908, forward strand.
AGATAAGGGCGATATCGCCAATACTGAGAAGAAATGCTGTGTTTTGGGCGATAAGAACGCTTCTTATAGAAGGGATGTCTAACAGAAGTCCGCAAAGGATGAGGCTGACCACCCTGGGAACCTTTATCTTGCTGCCAAGGGAAGTGAGAAGGTTAGCTGAGATTAATACAAGGATAAGGGTGATGATGATGTTCATATACTTGATACAGAACATATTCATATAAATATATTTTGGTTGTGGGTTTGGTGTAGTTTTATTTTTTCTTTTTCATTTTTTCTTAGACGGAGTTAATCCG
>JAHWHQ010000059.1 GCA_019323195.1 Candidatus Woesearchaeota archaeon
CATGCTTCCATGCGGGGCACGTCTGCCTGTATTGGCAGTAATCACAAAGTGTGCTTATATCAGTAGGAAATTCTTCACAGGCCTCTATCTCTTTAATAAGCTCTTCAGTCTCAGACTTCAATTTTTCAAGCTGCTCATCATTTCTCTCTGAGATCATCTCCTTATCATGGGCCAAAAAATACCAAACCAGCTTTACCCTTTTCGCATCATGGTATTTCTGCTTTATCCAGATGGAATACATTGCCAGCTGCTTGTCTTCATCCAGTTCTTCCTGCGCTTTTAGCTGGCTGTTCGTTTTATAATCACAAACATAATAATTCCCTTCATGGTCGCAGGCAAGCCTGTCAATACGCACATGAAACTGGTCTCCATTATTTAATGGCATCAAGTCCTGTGTTTCTAATCCAATGGTTTTCAAGGAATTAAACGGCTTATAATGCTCATAATAGTCGGAAATAAACCTTTTTCCCATTGCCTTGTAATTTTCATAAGTATATTCCTCTTTGACAATTACAACCTTATCATGCCAGTTGCTCTCCCAGTTAGCCTCAAAATAAGCCAGCAGCTCCTCTTTGCTGTTCAGTTTTTCAAACTGCAGGTCTTTATACAGCTTTTCAAGCGTTTCATGGACGCGTTTTCCAAGGAAAATTTCAATAGTTTCTATATCAGGTTTAATCCTGTCAACATACTGGAATTTATACTTCTGCCTGCATTGAAGAAAGGTTCCGAGTTTTGAATGGGAGTAGGCGGTCATCCTTTTATTACCAATATAGTTATTACAAGACCTATTACCATAGCTACAGTTCCTGCAAAAAGTCTAGGGAAGAATCCAATAACACCTAATCCATGAGCAAATTTTGAACTGAACCAGAATAAAATCCCTGCAAGATAGAGCAAAATATCAGCAATGATTAGTGCCACACTTATTTTTATGTCAAACATCTTCACAACCCTCCAATTTCCCCATAATAAGTCAATGGATAACAGGATTCTCTATCCACAATGATCCCCCTATTGTATTGAATACATTTAGATTAGAAAGCGGGCATTATTTATAAACTTATCACTGTTATACACAGTGTTCTTTTAATTAATTTATTCTAGACCTTCAAACTAACAACCTTAGAAATCCCGTTCTCATCCATGGAGACGCCGTAAAGCGTTGATGCTGTTGATATTATGCCGTCATTGTGCGATATGATGATATACTGCGCCTTTTCAGCATATTTTGCCACCAGTTTAGCCAGCTTCTCAGAGTTTCTCTTGTCCAGCGCTGCATCAACCTCATCAAGAACATAGAAAGAGGCAGGCTCGTATTCCTGTATCGAGAATATAAATGCCAGGGCAGTAAGCGTTTTCTCTCCGCCTGACAATGACCTTATGTCCATGAATCTCTGCCCTGTTATCCTTACCTTGACGCCTAAACCGCCCTCGAACGGGTTTTCCTTGTTTTCAAGCTCTAATGTAGCGTCGCCTTTTGTTGTAAGCTGCGAGAATATGCTCTTGAAGTTATTGTTGACAGCATCGAAGTTTTTCATGAACAGGTCCTTCTTTTTATCTTCAATCTCCTCCATCATCTTAAGGACATCATCCTTCTCATTTACAAGCACTTCCTTCTTCTCAAGCAGCGCCCCGTACTCTTTCTCAACGTTATCATATATCTCCAGGGCCCTCATGTTGACAGTCCCTATCTCGTTTTTCATCTTCTCAAACCTTGATATCTCGTACTTAAGCTGCTCCTCTGTCCTGTTTGTCAGCAGCTGCACTCCCTCGTACTGCTGGAACTCCTGCTGCAGGCCGGCAAGCTCTGAAGCCCTTTCCGCATGCTTTAATGTTAATGTGTTCTGTTTGATCTCTACCTTCCTGCTTTCATCTATCTTGTTTGATACAGTATTATCATTTTTTGTTATATCCTCGCTTATCCTGGACCTTTTGTCAAACAATGCCCTGAACCTTGCATGGAAGTCTTTCGCTGTTTTCTCCTTCTTATTAAGCTCTTCCTGCCTCTGCTTTCTTTCCTTCTCTATATAGTCTATCTCTGTCCTGAACTCATCCTCCTCTTTTTCTATCTGTTTCAGGATCTGGTGCACCTTTTCCTGCTCTTTGAGGTATATCGTGTTTATCTGCAGGTCGATGTTCTTTACCTCTCCGCCAAGCCTTGCAAGGCTCTCGTTTATCTCGTTCCTTTTTTCCTCGAACGCTGCCAGCTCTGCCAGAAGTGCCGGGTTTCTTAGCTGCGCAGTCTTGTTCCTGAGGGTCTGTTTTTCGATCCTGTTATTTGCCAGGACCTTGTTCTTTTCAGATATCCTCTTTGCTATCTCATCGATTTTCTTCTGCGTCTCTTTCGACTTTGAGTTCAATTCCTGCTTTTTTGCCTTTGAGATCTCCAGGTCTGTAGGCTCAAGATGGAGTGTTTTTTCTGCCTTTATTATGTCTGCCTCGAGATTGGCCTTCTCGCTTCTTAGCTCTGTTATCCTTTCTTCGTTTTCTTTCCTCCTGTTTTCAAGAGCCTGCAGCACATTTTCAGTCTCCGCCACCTCTTCCTCATACCTCTGCAGGTCTTCTGTTATCTTCTTCTCTGTAAATCCAAGCCCGGGCCGTTTTTTCCTGTAGCCGCCGTGCATAACACCAGATATCTCTGCCAGGTCGCCGTCCAGCGATACCATCCTTGCCTTTCCTATGCCAAGCCGCCTTGCAGTATCGATATTGTCCACAACTAATGTGTTTGAGAATATGTATTCGAATGCCTTCCTGAACCTTAGGTCAAAGCTTATGAGGTCTATGGCAGAGCCGTGGCAGCCTTTTGCTTTTGCCAGCTCTTTTGCTTCTTGGGATACGGCCTTTGGCTTTATCTTGTTCAAAGGTATGAATGTTGCAACCCCCAGCCTGTTCTGCTTAAGGTACCTTATCTGCTCTGCAGCTATCCTTTCATCCTCTACCACTATGCTTTTTATCCTTGGGCCGGCTGCTATCTCTAAAGCTAAAGAGTATCTTGAATCCACCTCTCCAAGGTCTGATATTGTGCCGTAGACACCTCTTCCTTTTCTTTCAAGTACCTTTTTGATAGCGATATCAGCCTTTGTGCTTTCCTTTATCGTGGTATTCCTTGCCTCTAGCTTGGCAAGCTCTTCCCTTGCGATTGCAAGCTTTTTCCTTTTTGAGTCGATCTGGAGAGCAAGTGAAGAATCTTCGTTAAGCGATTTGTTGAGCTCAAGCGTTGTTTTTTTGAACTCCCCTCTTTTTGACTTCAGCTCCTCTATCTCTTTCTTATGCTCTTTTTCCACCTCTTCGACCTTCCTTATCTGGTCGTCTATCGTGCTTATCTGGTGCTCAAGCAGGTCTTTCTGCCTCAGCAGGTTATGCTGCTCTTCCCTTAAGCTGTGAATCTCTTTCTGGAGCTCTTCTGCTTTCTTGTCCGTCTCCTCTATCTTTTTCTCGACATCCGCCATCTCCTGCATCTTGTTCTTGTCCCTGAATACGCTTATCCTGTCTGTCAGTTCCTTCTTCTGCTTTTCTGCCTCGCTTTTCTCCTTCTCCCTTTCCGCCTTTTCTGTCTTCAGCGTCTCTATCTTTTCCTTTGTTTCCTTTAGTGAATTATTAAGGTCAGACCTTCTTTTCTCTATCTTCTGCAGCTCATTGTTAAGGGTCTCTATCCGTGAATTCTTCTTTGTAAGGTCTATCTTAAGCCTTTCGATCTCCTTGTTAAGGGTTACCTGCTCTATCTCGCCTTTTTCCTCTATCTCCTTTGAGATGTTTTCTATCTCCTGCTTTTTCTCTGTATTCTGCTTCCTTAGGCTTTCTATCTTCTCATTTATCTTATCAAGCTCCTTTTTTGCCGCTTCCAGGCCGGACTGCAGCGCTGTTTTCTCCTTTTCCTTCTTGTCTATCTGGATCTTCAGTAAAGATGCCTTGCTCTGCGATATCTTGTCCCCCATGTCCTTGAACTTCTGCGCCTGGTCATGCTCTTTTTTCAGCTCCTTCAGGTATGTTTTTCTTTCTGCAAGGACGATCTCCGCCTCCTTAAGGCGCTCTTCGACCTTTGCAAGCTGGTTAAGCGCCTTCTGCTTCTTCTCCTCGTATATCGATATCCCTGATATCTCCTCTATGAGCTGCCTTCTTTCAACAGGATGCATCTCGACGAATTTTGTGATGTCGCCCTGCAGGATTATGTTATAGCCGTCCGGGTCTATCTTTGCCAGGCTGAGGATGTCCAGGACCTCCTGCCTTGTCCTTGTCTTGTCGTTTATCTTGTATACTGACTGCCCGCTCTGGCGCACAATCCTTGTTATCTTAACCTCGGGATCCTCTGTAGGGAACCTTTTGCCTGAGTTGTCAAAATAGATAGAGACCTCGCCTTCCTTTGCAGGCTTTTTAGCCTTCCCGCCGTTGTAGATAAGGTTGGAGGATTTCTCTGCCCGCATGGATTTGGCTGATGATTTGCCAAGAACAAAGCATAAGCTGTCCAGGACGTTGGAGTTATGGATAAAGACATTCTCAGCAACAAAATTATGGTCTTTCTCAACACAAAGGTCATAGACCCATCTCTCTTTTGAATCTAAGGTCTTGATCTCAACTATCTCATCCCAGAAGATGTCTGAACTGGATATAAGGCTTAATTTTTGCAGGGAAACAAGGCCAAGCATAGACTTTGACGCTGCAGCAGGCATGAACAGCTCTTTAAGGAGATGGTTTATGCCGTATCTGCTCGGTGTGCATTGGTTGTATATATAAGAGTCAGCCCTTGGGAACATCTTTTTCTGTCTCTTCACGTTTATGCCCAATTCCTTCGCAACCTTCTTGACTAAAATGTTTGACTCTATAAGGTCCTGGTTTGGGTTAGGCTTCCTGTCAAGAAGGCCTGCAAGCCTGTCCTGTTTTTCAGGATGGACCAGTGTCATTTTCCCGCTAAACTTCCTGAAATTCTCTACACCATAGAAAGTTATCTGCTTGTATATTCCGCTGAAGCCTGTATTGACAGCGGTTTTTATGACAAACTTTGAATTGAAGATTATGCCCAGCCTTCCAAGCATCAATTCTATGCCCCTGGCAAGGCTCTTGCTTTTTGTGACGATCTCTACTGAATTAGGGGATATATAGCCGTCCCCGCAGTATAGGCCGTTTAGGAATTCAGCTATTTCCACCTCTGATGAATTTTTCAGGAAAATGTTGGTTATCTTTTTATCTTCTGTCCCCTTGAATGACATGCCGAACTTGCTCAGGATAACCTGCATCGGTGTTGAATAGGCTATAACATCAAAGCAATTAGGCTTATACTCCTTTACTGAAGGCTCTATCCCAAAAACCTCTTTGACCAAGCCTTCAAAATCCTCTACGATCTCCTCGCAGCTGTTTGTAAACCATACCTGGTTGGAGTCGGTCAGTCTTCCCTCAGCTATAAGGTATCCTAAAAGCCTTGCAAGACCTCCTGAATTCTTCCATGGGATCTTGCAGAGGTTTGATGTTGTTTTTCCCTTTATATGCCTTATCTTAGATGCTATTTCCCTGTCAGATAAGCCTGCAGCCTTTAGGATCCTGACAAGATATGCAAAATTTATGGCCTGCTTATTCCGCAGCCCTTCAAGAACATTTAATGGAATATCCAGTTTTTTTGCAAGGTTCTTCCACTCACCATGCTTTAGGCTTAATAGTATATCCCTGTATTCCCCGCAAAAAGGGACATAAAGCATGTCTGTTGCCTTGATTTCCTCAATCAGCCCGTAGAAATAGCCTGATTTTTGGTTGGGTATCTTCCTCGGGACGGCTATTCTTGTCCCCTCTTTCAGGCTTTCGGCATTAACGCTCTTGATATGCTCTCCTTCAAAGACAAAAAGCGGATGGTATTCTGTTGATGTGATCGTTCTGCCTGTTTTTGTCCTTATATAGACCAGCTTTTGGGGGGATGTCCTTCTTATATAGGCCTTTACCTTCCTTTTCCTTATCCCTAATGTTTTCGTATCAAGGCAGAGTATCTCTGTAGAATCGCCCTTTGCAACAATGCCATCATCAATTTTCTGGCACGCATTTTCTTTTATTTTCCTGTTTACCAGCTCCCCAATGCCAACTAATGAGCCGTCTGCCAGATAGACCTTTTCAGTACCTACTATGCACTTTCCGCTGCCGTTCGGGCCTAGGACGCAGTTGAAGTCTGTCCCAAAGGTCATCTCAGTATGCTTTGCAAAGCTCTTAAAGCCCCGCATCACCATCTTATTGATTCGTGTAACTTAAATCACCTTTTTCCCCGTTTTCTATATTTATTTTGGTATGAAATTAATAAAGGTTTTGTTTTAAGGTGAGGGGGTTTGTATATTAAGATTATCCAATATTTTTTCTCAAGAAGACTAAAAATATAATTCTACTAAATCTGGAATGTTAATATACCCTTTAATAATCTCAATTCCCTGAGGATTATTATTCACTAACTTTCCGATAATGAAAATGTCTTTAATAGGGCCTTCCAAGGAACCTTTTAAGCCCATATAACTTCCTTGTATTGTCCTATATCCCTCAATATTGTATTTATATTCTAATGGTTCTTCATTTTCATCCATTTCCTTTACTTTTTTATCTATACCCTCATGCATCTCTATAATACTCTTATCTGGTGCAACTCCTGTACTAAATCTATATACGCCGTTAGTTTCAGAAGGTATTTCTTTAAACTCTTCCAATGTTATTAATCTTTTTGACCTTAAGTATTGTTCTAATCCCTTTATTGTGGAAGCATCTTGACAAGATATGATTCCCTTAGATTCATAGAGGTCAAAAGGTCTTCTCTTCTTTTTTCTTTGTAGTGACCCATATTCTATCTTTGTTCCTTCATTACCCCTATTCTCTATATCCCATTCTGTTTTTCTAACAAAAAGCAATGATCCATTTAACTTAAATGTTGCATATTCTTCCACTTTATTGCCCTCAAAAAAGTTTTTCACCCTTTTTACCCAGAAGAGGCATATGTATGCCAAATTCTACTGTTAAGTAAGGTATAATTGCACATCCACATTTAAACCTTGCTGTTTTTTTCTTCTATCCTTATTTCCCAAGAAATCTTCCGAAATCCTCTAATGTCTTCTGGAACTTTGCCTGCTTATGGTTCTTGTAAGAGATCCAGCTCTGCCTGAATATCTCCGGGTATGTCTCCCAGTGTTCTTTCAAGAAGTTCTGCGTTATCTCATTGCTCATGTAGCCAGGCCCGCAGTTTCCGTACTTTTCCTGTATCTTCTCCATCTCCCTGTCCCGCACGACCTTGGCAAGTATAGAGGCAGCGCCAACCTCCAGGTGCTTTACATCCGCCTTATGCATGCATATAAGGTTCATCCCAGGGTCATCCAGCAGCTTCCTGAGGTAAGAGCTGTAGGCCATGCAGTTGTTGGACGGGCTGTCAACTATAGCCTTGTCCGGCCTGAGCTTATTGATGATCTCAGCCGCCTTATGCGCCTCAAGCCAGTTCAGGTTCAGGTCCTCTGACTCCAGCGCATCATCTATCTCCTTGGGAGGCATGACCATTATGCTGTACTGCTTTACAGTATCCTTTATCTTTTCAAATAAAGCCTCTCTTTTCTCTTTAGTGAGCAGTTTAGAGTCCTTAACCCCCATGGACCTTAGGGTTTCTATATCTTTCTCCTCTATCGACACCCCTGCCATTACCATCGGGCCTATGACTGGGCCTTAAGGCGGGCTATTACCTCGTGATAATAGGCCCACTGCCTGCCTCATCAATCCCGCAAACTAAACCCATTTTCAGTAAAATATATAAATATGGCTCACTTTTAAAGTTTTTGATGGAGCCGATACAGATAATTGGGATTGATGAGATCAGCGAGGAAGAGAGGGATATTGTTAACAGGCTTTCTAACGAGTATTACTCTAAGATAAGCCGCTCTTTAAAGAACGACATCTCTATCAAGCTGCATGTCAAGCAGCACAGCAAGGAAGGCAAGAGGCATAAGTCTGACATAAGGGTCAAGCTGAACGCGCCGACAAGGGTCTTTGAGGCGCAGGAAAGCGACTGGGACCTTGCAAGGACCATACACAGGGTTTTTAACAACATCGAAAGGCAGATACAGCATAGGTTCAGGGACTAGCAGATGATACAGTGATGGGAAGATAAACGATGAGAAGTGACATACAGTCTAAACAAGAGCATCAGGTTAGGCTCTTGATTGAAGCAGCCTCGAAAGATACACCTGATGACCTCACTAATTTTAAAACGGCTTATAACACATTTAAACATTTCAAAACTAAGAATAATAACCCTCCATCTTTGGAATTCTTTATAGGAACATCACTTGCTCTGCTTGATGAATTTATTAATAAGAAGCATATTGTGATTAAAGAATCTGTAGATCATGAGGATTCTAATCTTGAAGATTTAATGGGTAATAAACCCACAAAAGCATATAGATCTTTTTTTAATGACGAAACCTTCTATAATTCAGCTTATTATGTCTGCAATACTTTAAGGGATTTTACTCTTCAAGATGAGCCCGCTAAGGCCTTAAATATACACAGGAATACATTAGCAGATAAATACCTGGGATTATTTTACAAGGCTATGTCTATGCCTGAGACTGATTACAACCCTAACAAAAAATACCTTGAAAAGGCAGGGCATCTTTTGATATATGCAAAAAACAGGGGTAAAGGAGAAAGGCTCATACTGTTATACGTCCAAAATATGGATCTAGAAGGTGCTTTCCGTACTTATGAAGGGATAGAAGATATTGAGTTCTCTGCCATTATTGCTGCTGCCGAGCTGCAGAAACCTGGTGGGGTAGCGTTTAAATGGACTGTAAACAATACGCTTAAGGAGATAGGCGATTTTGCGTTTAAAAAAGAATCCCCAAAAAAATTAGAAGAAAGAGACTATGGTAATGCTATAACAGCCTATGAAGCGTTAAAAAAGAAACCTAATTGTTGGCTGTTTAATTCTGAAACTTCAGATCAATATCAGAATGTACAAACTATCTTAGATGAGAGTAAGAAGTTAGGTAATGGTGGTTATGTCGAGCGGTGCAAGGCTCTTTTGAGAAAAATGCCTTAAGGTTGTCGTGCAATAGTGGATAAGATAAAATAGGTTGAAATATGCCTTCTGAAAAATAATTTTTAGAACACAAAAAACAAAATAGTCTTTTAAAATACTACCTCTTCTTGCATATAAACATGCAGTGGTCCAGCTCATAGGGCTCGAGGGTTCTTGAATCTACTATTGTCAATTCCTTCTCCAGCCTCTGCCTTACCTCGTTAAATATGGCCTTTGGCTTTTTAGTGACATCAACAGACCTTGCCTTGACCGCTAATAGGCAATAGCCACCTTTTTTTAAGAATAGCTCAACATTCTTGAGGAATATCTCAACCTGGCTTCTTTGAGCGATATCCTGGTAAACAACATCCGCCTCGCAGACCTTGTCCATATAGGTTTCCGGCTTATTGGCATCCGCCAGTATAGGAGCAATATTCTTCCTCTCTTCGCATAAGAAGACCATATCCCTCATAACCCTTGGCGCGAAATCCAAAGCAAAAACAAACCCCTCTTCCCCTACTATGTCAGATACATGCGAAGGCGTTGTCCCATAGGAGCATCCTAGATAAAGCACAACATCATCCTTTCTGATAAAGATATTGGGGCATCCTTTCAGGATAGCAGCAGCCAGCTTGCTTTTCCTTGCATTCCATTCCCTTAACTCTATGCCTTTTTCCTTTACCAGCTTTTCATCATAAGCCTTCTTTCCAGGGGCAAGGTTTACTGTATAGAGCCTTTTCTTATGGTCTTCATAGACCTCAAAGATCCTTGATTTTTTGATCATTTCCCAAACCTCTTCTCCAGCTCCTTCTTCAGCTTTTCACCTATGGGCTCACCTTTGAAATAATCCACCTTGACAGCTATGGATATCTTGTCAGCCAATGCCCTTGCGATCTTGCCATGCATACTTTTTGGATTCCTTGCAATTAATGGATGCTCATGAAGGAACCCGTACTTAGGAGACCTTGCATTGCTTTTCATATGCCTGAACAATGCCTTCTCAGCCCCAAGCAGTTGTATTGTAGAGGCAGGGAACAGCATAAGGCTCTTCAATGATCCTGCCTGCCTTATCAGTTTGGCCCCTATTGCAGCCCCTGCTACAGCCAGCAGGTTGGGGCAGAATCCTTTCATCAGCCCTTCAAGGTACTCTTCCTGTTTTTTCCTTAGGCTATATAATCCTAAGATATCCTTTGCCAGGTTAAGGACAGGATCAAGATCCTTATTGGAAAACTCAGCACCCATTGAATCCTTCTCATTGACCTTTATCTCTTTCAAAAGCTCCTTCTTGGATTTTTTTAATGCCAGTTCAACAAATTTTTCCTGGTTCTCAAGGCTATTCTCAAACTCAGGGTTATACAATGCATACCATTCCCTAAGCCTTTTGACCAGCATGTTAAGCGACTTGTCTATCTCATTGATGCTGCATACTGCCTGTATAGCAAGAATGTCATCCTTAACTGCCTCTTTGACAGCCTGCCTTGCCAGCTTTATATTTATCTCATGGAAAGCCTTAAAGAACTTTTTTTTCTTAAAAAAGCTTAGTATCCTGCTTAATTCCTTAGTTTCAGGCTTCTTAAGGTTCTTATATCTCTTACAGAATTCTTTCTCAACCCCCTCTCTGGCAGAATATTGTTCACTATTTTTGAACAATTTCTTATCTATCAAATTAAGATGTTCATTAAATATGAACGTACCTGCCACGTTTGAAAGGATGTATTTGTTGTGCATGATATCTAAAAACTATAAGGATTTTAAATATTTATCCTTTATTTGCTTGGGAGAAATGTAATGACTAATAAGTAATAATCTCTCATAAGATTTATAAATAAATAGTAATTATCACTGATATGAGAAAAGTTGCAGAATTTGATAATAATGGTACTATTGGAAAGGCAGTTAGCCTGATCCAACAAGGCCCTGTTTCACTTGAATCACTTCTCTTTATCAATGATGTCCCCAGAAAGAATGTAATCACCACCCTTCCAAGCAGCTTTAATCAGGGGGATTTTAGGTTTTGGGTTTATAGCACAGTCAGCCAGGGTAAGAGGGCTGGCCTTAATATGCCTCAAATCTTAAAAAAAGGCGATTTTCTAAAAAAAGCTGCTAAAAGAGGTTACAAGGGCAATACAAAATACGCAAGAAATTTGATGTATACCTATTATAATGAAAATATCCCCCGGTCTGTAAGTTCTGTAGATGTCGCAACTAAGAGAGGGATAATCCCCTTTGGTTATAATAATCCAAAAATAAGATATTTAAATGCGCTTTTTGCATTGGCTTTCTGGACAGGGAACATCTCCCAGGGATTAGTGAATACAAAACCCTGTGATACAAATGAAGGTATTGTGAAGGATGTCTTAGATAAACTGGGGTATAAAAAAAGAGAAGACAACAGCGGTAAAAGAGGGCTTGCATCAACAGATCCAAAGAAAGAAGATGGAAAATATGCGATCCCCAAGCCTCAAAATTATCAATTATGTTGTTCCGCTGCATCTAGGAGTTTTGGGATTCTGGGCCTACCGTACAGGGAAGGAAGAAAAGCCTCAAATAAGGATTTTAGGATCCCCTGGTATGCATTATTCATGTCAGGGTTATTGGAAGAAGGGCAGAAATTTGACGATAGGTCTGTGGGTTACTCTCAGGAGTTTCAGAAAATCTTTATCTATGCTCTTTTATCAGATAAGACAAATGTTGGAGGTGATACAGTATTAGTAAATCTGATGGGAAGCCATAGTGAAAATATTGGGAAAGGTTTGACAGGAACAACATCCCGGATATTGATGAACGTCTTTCCGGGAGTTCAGATCTCTGAAGATAACCAGATTACAACTGAACAGGTTTTCAAAGGAAGGGATGATTATAATTTCCGCAACACGATCTATATAGAAGATAAAAACTGGATGCCTTTTATTGACACATTAGAAAAAGATTCAGGCCAAAGTTTTGATCCAAAAGAGCCCTCCTATATGGAAGTTAGGAGGCTTTCAGGGATTGCCTTGAGGGGGTTAGTCTTTAAGAAAGATTAATAAATATCAACTGTGTCTCTTGTTCTATGATCCTTATCTACATAACCGCAAAAGACAAAGAAGAGGCAAAAAAGATAAGCAGGCATCTTCTTGAAAAGAAGCTGGTAGCCTGCACCAATATCCATCCTATAGGAAGCATGTACTGGTGGGATGGCAGGATAGAGGAAGATAATGAGATGGTTATAATAGCAAAAACAAAAGAGGAAAACTATAAAAAAGTAGAAGAGGAAGTAAAAAAGATCCATTCTTACACTACCCCTTGTATTCTTAAGATAAGTGCAGAGGCTAATAAGGAATATCTGGAATGGGTTGAGGAGTCATTAAGGCCTTAAATAGAAAAGATTAAATAAATAGCTCTCTTATTGGGTTATAAACTTATCTAATAAGGAATGGTAATAATGGTACACACAATCGCAAAATGGTTTTTTAGGATTATACTTTCCCCCTATGTCCATAGAGTTACAGGTTTGGAAAATGTGCCTAAGGACAGAAATTTCATCATTGCAGCAAACCATGCCTCATACATTGACCATATTATCATTTCTTCACAATTACTATGCTATTTAAACAAAAAAATCCATTTTCTTGCAAAGAAGGAGCATTTTAATAGCTGGTCCAAAAAAAAATTCCATACCTGGGCAGACGCTATACCAGTTGACAGGCAAAAAGGGGGCAAGGATGCTCTAATGTGGGCGATTGGAGCATTAAAAAAAGGTAAGATCATTTCAATACACCCGGAAGGTACTAGAACATTGACTGTAACAATATTAAGGGCAAAAACAGGCATGGCCAGATTAACAGTAAACTCAAAAGTCCCTGTCCAGCCAGTTGGTCTAAGAGGCACATTCAAAATGCTTCCGAAAGGAAAGTACAGTCCCCGTGTTACAAGGGCAGAGATGCATATAGGAAAATTGATGTATTTTGATCAATATTATGGTAAAGAAAATGATAAAAGAACCTTGAGAACAGTAACTACAAAAATAATGAAAGAGATTGCTCGATTAGCAGGGCAAGAATATGATTTTGATTAACCTGGATAACTAGTAAAAGACAAAAGTTTTGCATAATTTTGTTTGTCTTTTACAACTTAGAAGACGAAATCTATCATGCATTACTTATGTCGTCTTCTAAACTTTAG
>JAHWHQ010000060.1 GCA_019323195.1 Candidatus Woesearchaeota archaeon
AGTGCAGCTGTTACAGCATTAAGCCTTCCAAGATTAGGGGGGAGAGAGATTGTTGTTAGGTTTGTCAATACAGTTATAATAGCCTCTATTCTTTTCTTTGGGATAAGCTTCATAAAGCCGCTCCAGACAGAAAAGAAGCAAGGGCTGTTTGCGATAAGGATGGTGGTCATACTACTGGCTATAATGTTCGCATCACAGATAGGAAACAGGTATCTCTGGAATGTTAATGCATTTAGTGAAGGGAAGAAGTTTTTATTTGCAGAGAAATATGAAGCTCGTGATGGAAGTACGGTATATGGGATACTTTACCCGACAAACCTATGGAAGTTTGTGGTAATCTCGCTTGTAATAAGCTGGCTGTTTATCACATTCCTTGATATAGGAAAGAGTAAGCATACTATTGATATTGCATTAGCTATTATACTGGGGGCGAACGCTGCGCATGGCGGGATGTCTTACTGCAGTGTTGTCAATGCAAGCAAGCTCATAGCACTGATCATACTCACGCACCAGTTCTCAAGTAAATTTGGGATAGGAAATGCAAAGGTAAAATGGTTTGCAAGCGCATTAGTTGCAGTCCTGCTTGTAGGATGGATCTCAGCTATTGTCATGCCTGGCGTAGGTTGGATAGGCTGCAGTGAAAAGGAAGGCAGGGTTAGTGCGCCAACAACAGGGGTCAGTGTCAAAGGAAGATCTGCAGGGTTCTGGATGATACTGGTATTAACAATAATCATAGCTGCAGGGATAGCATACATTATTGTAAAACTGATAACATAACGGAGCAATAAAAGATGGGAGACGTTTCAAAAAACATGGGGAAATTTATCGTACTTTTCATAGTGTTCTTTCTAGTTTTACAGGTGATTGTAGCTAAGATAAACCCCAGGCTGAGCATATTTGAAGGTTTTTTAGTGGCATCAGGCCTTGTCCTTGGATTCGTACTTATCATTGTTATTGGGATTATTGTGGTATTAAACAAGGGAGAGGCAAAGAACAGGTGGAGGAGTGATGCTGCAGACTATCTCGGGAACAGCCTGAGGGAAATGCTAAGGAAGATTCCCTGGATTGGAAGGATGTTCCAGATGAGGAATGCCGGGCCAGAGGGCGAGCTGCCGTTTGAGTTCAGGAACCTGAGGCTGGAGCTGCAGATACTTATGGACTATATGCTAAGGCTGGGGGTCTATAATGAGAAGGCTGATTTTGTTGCCAAGGTTCAGGAACAGACTGAAAAGATGGACCTAAGATATAAGGACATAAGAGAGCCAGGTAAGCAAAAGGCTGACTGCTGGGAATATAAGGTGGGGATAAGGTATGTTCAGGATCCTAAAACAACAGAATGGAAAGGAGAGTCTTTTGAAATAGGAACTACAGATAAGGATGGACCTGTTGCTGATAGAAGGATAAATACTGACGGTTGGGGGAACCACAGGGGGATAATATTCCGTATTATGAATGATTTCAGAAAGACATTGATGAATACAGATGAGCTTATGAATACTAAAATCGAGGATAAGAAGGAGTACCTGATGAATATCCTAAACAGGTCTGTGAGCTCATTAATAGGAAGCTATAATGCCTTCCTGGATAATGAGGATAAGGGAAGAAAAGATGAGGATAAAAAGGCAAAACTGAATGTCAATTGGAATAAGTTTAAAGCAGGTATTGAGTTTTATGGCCTAACACAGAAAAGAGACAGCCATAGGTGGGCGGTCCTGGACCAGAATAATATAAACGGGAAATACAGGCATACGTTCAGGTTTGCCAGGCTTGCTAGTAAGAAGGGGCCAACTAAAAGTGAAATATGGAAAGTCAAGGTAGTAGAGAATAGGCTAGGCAAAAGGTTTATTGTACCAGAAAAGGCAGGTAAACGTGAAATTAAGAGTGAACCAGAAGGAGATTATGGACTTGGAACACAGCTTTTTGAGGTTGATGAAAGGGGATTTTTTGTTGATGATATAAACAAAATCCTAGTTGAGAAATATCCTAAAAATCCAAATAGATTTAATACCTGCAGAAAAATTCCAATTGGCGGTATTATTGACCATGGATCTTTTGCTGACATATGCAGTGATATATGTGTGGAATGGGCATTTTTTATCAAGGATGTGCAGACGGGAATATACCACCCGTTCAGCAGGACTGCTGCTGATTACAATCTCTGCCATGAGAAGAGGGATCATTATTACAGAAATCTTATGAAGGAGATAAAGAAATCAAGAAAAAGTCCTGGAGCACAGTATCCTGCCTTTGACAGGGAGGCATTAAAGAACCCTAATTTTGTCTACAGGGGGAAAAAGATATATACTGATAAGACTGAGAACCTTATGGAGAATGATCCTATCAGGAATCCAGCACTCTCAACAAGGGGGATGACAGAGTATATACATGGAAGGATAAAGGAGATAGAAAAGCTAAGCACGCTTGAGGAAGAGAAGTACATGAGGGCATGGAAGTTTGACTATTCAAAAGAAGGGGAGAAGGAGGAGAAGAAATGATCACGATACCAAGAGAAAAACTAAGAAACTACTGGTGGGAACATATCTGGCGTATCTGCGACCCGAGAAGCCAGAGGATTATCAAAAAACTTAATGAGGAATTAGGAGGGGTTATAGAGTCCATAAGGGTTAATAAAAAAGAGCTTGTCGGCATGATCGAAAGATTATTTGATGACAGCTGGATAAAGGAGAACCACCCATGGTGGGAAGGGATAAGGATAGTAAGAAAGAAGAAGGGGATAAGAAAAGATGAGTTCATTTTGTCTGTCAAGGAGGATATTGAGGTTATAAGGAATGCTGACCCTTACCTTGGGGCGATGATTGCAGGGCAGATGGCTGAAAGGGTCTCTATTGAGGAATCTCAGGCTGTAAAAGAGCTGATGATGGCTGTTGAGAATAAGCCTATGGAGGCTGGCACTTATATCTCAAACAACAGCAGAAGGCTGATGCAAGGGATGGCTGATGTTGGGGATAAGAGGTATTCGCTGGAGATCAACAGGGTCATTTCAGAGCTGAAAAAGGAATATGATTCAATGATTAGGGTAAGGAATTATCTGACCGGATGGCTGGGAGAGATAAGAAAAAACAAGGGCTCTTTAATGTACTGCTCTGAAAGGATCAATGAATTTATTCTTGGCCTTAGGAAAAGCCGTATGGAAAAGTTAGCAGAGGAGATAATGAAAGCTGCCCCTGTAAAGAACCTTCTTAACCTGCCTGAGGAGATCAAGTACTTAGGAGACTCTGTATATCAAACAAAGGATAATAAAAGGAGGATGGGGCTTTTGATGAAGATAGAGCTTGGGGAAAGAGAGGCTAACTGGCAGCATTTTAATGAATTCTATGATAACCTTGAAAGCGAGGAGCATGATATTGTGGCATTGTATGGGGATTCTGCTGTGAAAAAAGAGATGGTGGAGTTTAAGAAGGAAAGGCATATGTGGCTTGAGGGATGGAAGAGTAAGGTAATGGAGATTGAAAGAAGGATATCAAGCCCTAGGCATGAGATGTTTGTCATTGAAAAAGGTATTGAGATGATAAGGCAGATATTAGGGGGCTATATCAGGGATGAGAACCTTACAGGCGACAGGCTAAAGCCAAGGATACATACATTAGCTGTCCTGCTTAAGAAAGAAAAGAAATTATTCACCAAAAAAAGGGTGCTTGCGCTTTGCAGGGTGAGGGAAAAGAACCTTATGAAGAGCATTTCAGAAGCAAGGAATAGGTATAAGACAGAAGAGAACATATTATTCATGAGGGAGAAAAAACTCAGAAAGGATGAGGAAAGGCTTCATTATAATGGGATATATGACGGGCATATACAGGGGATTGAGGATAGTATGGAATCAATAAGGAAGGTTATTAGGTATATGGAGGAGAACCTTAAGAGATTAAACAGAAAGCCTAGGATAAATATACGTATGATTACAAATGCTATGGCAGCCTTGGGCATGATGGAGAATAAGGAGGAGGAGAGAAGGCTGCATGAGATTAGGTTTATAAGGGGGATTTTGACGTACTTCAATGAAAATAATATATATGGGGTTATCAATAACTTTAAGGCATATGATGAAGGGCTTAGTAAGCTGAATGCTATGCTAAGGAAGGTTATTGGAGTGCAGATGACAGGGAACAAAAAGCCAAGAGAGGTGGCTGTAAATGGCTGATGATGAGAAAAAGGCTAAGAGAAGCGAGCTTAGGAAGCGGTGGAGTAATAATGTAAAGAATTTTTTAAATAAGAAGGGCCTAGGAAAATGGCATGAAGTGGATGTAGAGGCATCTCCTCCTGTTGAGCTTGAGCTTAAGGATGAGGACCTGCTTATTGAGTTCAGGTCCAAGATGGTTTTACTGGAGGATGTAGAGGGTATGTGGAATGCGTTTATTAATGCAAGAGAACAGCTTATGGAATTATACGAAAAGGTGGGGTTTTTAAGGTATGCAGAGATAACAATGGAGGAGTCGCTTAGCGCCAAAAGAGGGACGAGGATTGCTACAAAGAAGGTTGGAATAGAGAAGAAAAAATCCTTTGAAGAGGATTTTCAGAAAAGTAAAGAAAGAAAAAGATTATTGGAAAGTAAAATAGAGATATTGAAAAAAACTGAAAAAAATCCAAAAAAACTAGAAGAAAAAAAGAAGGAATTAGAAAAGGAATTAGAAGGTTTTAAGGAAGAAGAAGGAATAAAAAAGCTTGATGATGCTAAATACCCTTATGAGATACCTGAGTTGAATGATAAAAAATACTACTATAGCGAGTGGTTTCCTTTTAAGGCAGATGTTAATGGGAAAGATATAGAAGAGTATTACCCTTCTCCATTAAACATCCCTTTTAGGTTCAGGAGCAGTCTTCTGAATGACAGGGATTTTCTAGCTGATGAATTTCTGCAGGCATATTTTGGATTCCAGAATGTTATAGATAAATGGACTCCAGCATATGAAAAGTTCTTTGAGGACGTAATTGAACAGGTAAGAGCAAAGGCTGAGGTTCCTGAAGAGAAGAAGGATGTATGGAACGGCAATCTAAACACTTTAAAGGACCTATATACCCAAGCAATAAAGAAGGCTTTCTTAGAGCATGTTCATTACAGGGAAAACAAGATGTTTGGGTGGGCAAAGGAAATGAGCAATAAGGTTACTGTAATAGAGAACATGATGAGCGAGTTTACAAAAAGGGTTCCTAAGTCATTAAAGATAACAGTATATTACAGGCATACTTATCTTATTGTTGACCCTAAAAGGATAGTGTGGCCTGTTTTTGGGAAGAAGGAGAGTAATAATCCATATGATATGCTTAAACAAAGATATGGGAAGGAGTATGGTGGAGATATGATCAGAATAAAGGAGTACATCAACAAGAAAGAGAAGGATCCAGATAAAACAGGGGAAGAAGAGACGTTCGAGGAGTATATAGAGAGGAGCGGGAAACCATTCGAAAAAAAAGATGGAGAGAAAATAGCGGGGCTGGATGAGAACGGGTGGCCATTAGAGGTTGCTGATAAAGGGTATGAGTGGCCGCCAGGAAGCGGGAAGATCTGGCAAGAAGGAACTGTATTGAAAGACATATTTAATCTTGAGGATAAGCCAAGGGTGGTTCCAATGCAGTTGGTTGAACCCATGGAGGTATCGCTCGCATCAAACTGCATACATAATGAGTGGGATGCTGTGAGGGATGATTTAAGGGACGGTAGGTATCATGCTGACAGCCTAACGATCGTTGACTATCTGATGGCAGATGGGGAAAGCAGATTTGAAGATCTAAGTCCAGAAAGAAAAAAAGAGTGGGAAGGGATTAGTGAAAAGGATTTAAAGAATGATGAAAACAAAAGAGAGAAGTTCAGAAGGTACAAGATGTATTATCTGAATGAGAATCGAGATCCAGATCTTTTAGAAGAAGGAAAAAGAAGGCCTTCTAACCTTGTTCCTGCGTTTGATAAAAGGGCTATAGGAAAGCCTTTTATACACCTTGGAAGGAAGTATTACTACCAGACTGCAGGCAGCATACTTGAGCTGGAGGATAAAGACCTTGATGAAAATATAATTAAGGCTAGAGTTGAGGCGTGGGGTGGAAATCCTTCAAAGGCTAAAACTGCTAAGGATGCAACCGGCCCATTCATCTCTACAAGAGGGATTTCACAGTATATAATCACAAAGGTCCTGCACAGGATGAAGTACTTTGATGAGGCAAATAAAATCATTAAGGGCATTATGAAAAACGAAGGTGTCTGGTTTGATTACGGTCCTAGGAAGATGGGGGAGAAAGGGAAGAACCCGCTCGGGCCTTGGTGATCCTGGCTGCGTAGGGAAACAAGGACAGGTCTTATATACCTTTTTTCCTGCCTTTTCCCTGCCCCATAACTGCATAATATCCTTCTGATCTTTGTTTCTCCCTCTAAAAACCGAAAAAGATATTGACCTCCTCCACGGCCGAAATGCAGGGGAACTAGACCTCTCTGCTCACTACGCTTGCATCAATAAAACATTGCCTCTATACTTAGACTATATCAACATAGTGATATAATAATTCAAATATTATATCATTATAGTGATATAATAAGGACTACAGGCTTTACCCCTATTACTCATTAGACCTTCTTAAGAGAATACTGGAAACGTACAGAGAGAACATAAACCCAGACAAAAAGGTATTTTCTTTATGGACGAGATACAAAACATTATACTATTACTCAGAGCAAAAAAATGAATGCGACTTTATAATAAAAGAAGGGCTAAAAGCAAAACAGGCAATACAGGTAACAAAGAGCATAGAGAGGGAAAAAACAAAAGAAAGAGAGGTTAATGGCTTAGCTGAAGCTTTAAAAAGATTCAGGCTAAGCAAAGGGCTTATCCTGACAGAGGATGAATTCAAGGAAATAAAACATGAAGGGCTGAAAATACGGGTAAGGCCTGTCTGGTTCTGGCTACTGAATAAGGAGGAATAGAAACCCGAAACATTTAACCATGAACCGTTAACAAACACAGAACTGAAATATTATTACAGATCGATCAGGCCTTTAATATTATCAATACTAAATGAGAACCTGCAGAGATATGTCAGGATTATAGAGCCTATAAGGAAAGTTAGAGAAGGATAATAATTCCTCGAGAAAAAATAATAGAGCTACAGCTAGGGGTTAATTACTAAGCCGGCTGAGCTGCTGCTGCTTTGGGGGCTTTTTCTTTCTCATAAGTCTTTTTTCCAGTAACAAGGTCAACTATCCCCTTTCCAAGATGGTATCCGGTATAAAGCGCAAATCCTCCAAGAACCGCAAGTCCAGCGTAAGTTGAAGTTAAAGCAGGTAGGACCGGAGCCAGGTAACTTCCTGCTGAGCCAAGCGCCCCTGCTGCTGAACCTAATAGCTCTGAAACATAAGGCAATGTAACTTTAAGACCCTCAGCTGCATATGAGAGTGCTTTACTACCAAAAATAACTGTTGGGATAAGTGCCGCAACCCTAGCCCATGCTAAATCAAAATGGTAAAGTGCGCTTGCACTGGCACCAAAAAGAGCTGTATTAAGTGCTGCAGCAATACTTAATGCATAACCTGATGATCCTAGACTGGTAACTCCTGTCCAAAAAGGGATTGTGGAAGCAAGAAGTCCATCAATAGTTATATTCGCCAATTCACGTAAAAAGCCCTCTTCACCTATTGTAGCACTTGTTACATCATTCAAATAATCTCCAATAGTTTTATCAGCCATTATCTTTTCCTCCCACATAAAAACATTAATCCTGAAGCATTTGATGCATCCATCTCGCTTTTGAGTGAAGTTATGCCTATATATAAACCTTTCTATTTTAGTTACTTTAGAGGGGTAACTTTTATATTATAGGCCACTTTAGAGGTAAATGCGGTTTTAGGGGGTTGAAAGGATATTAACAGGAAAAGATCAGAAAGGTAGGCTTAAAGGCTTTTTCAAGAGGAGATTATTATAAGTTATTAACTTTTTTCTAACAATGGTTTATTATTTTATTTCTAATATTATATTTTATTGATTTTTTGTTTATTATTATTTATTTTTTATTAAAAATAATAATATTTATATTAATAAAAATAAGATGCTAAATAGAAATATTTAAATAGGAGTACATTAATTATTGACTTATATCCAATATTTTCGAACAATGTTGTCGTTAAGCAAGAACGAGTTTAATGTAATCAGGTTTTTGATTAGGAATTTCTCTAGAAGGTTTACCATAAGGAATATAGGGGCAGAGCTGGGGATAAGCGCTGCAGGGGCCCATGCTGCCCTTAAGAAATTAGAGAAGAGCAGGATCGTGAAGGCTGAGAGATTAGGGACAGGGCTGTTCTATTACGTCAATCTTGATGATAAGGTTGCTAGGCATCTGGCAGCTGTAAGCCTGCTTGACTGTTCAGGTATCAGGAAGATCAAGACAGAAGATATTGAGAAGGAAAGCAGGGCAGCTGTCTTTGACGGCAAAAGGCTGCTTGCCATAACGAGCAATGAGGATTATGTCAAGGATATATGCTATAGGGAGCTTAAGGAGGTTAAAGTAGTATGCGTGGGTGAAGAGGAATTTTCAGATGCTTTGAGAGACAGGGATAAGGATGTTATTAGCATTTTAGAGAAAGGGTGTGTGCTGTTCGGGGAAGATATTGTCTTGGATGCCATAAAGAGGGTCATGAGATGAAGAAAAGATCAATAATAATAGCAATGCTGGTCTTTTTAGTCATCCTGATATCCTTTAATGCGAACGCTGCCTTAAGCGACGTGTTCAGGGCAGGGCTGGACCCTATAGAGAACTTCTTTGCAGGAGGATGGAGAAGCTATGAGAAGACTGTCGCGTTTATCGTGTTTTTCTTCCTTTTCTTTTCAGCATACCTGATAGGGATGAAGAACTCATTCAAGGACTTTAGCAGGGTGCATAGCGTGTTTGCCTTTGCTGCCGCTTTCCTGTCATCCTTTGTCATAACCATAAGCATGCGCTTTGACTGGGTCAACCTGGAGTATGTGGCATGGGCCCTGATAGGGGTCCTGATCCTATTCCTGCTGTATTCGATATTCTCAAAGTTCTTCGGGGAGAAGAAGTTCTGGGCCTTTCTCCTGGCGCTGCTGGTAACAGCCCTGTTATTATGGCTGATATGGTACCTGATGCATGAAGGCAGGCCTTTGGAAGGGATAGGAAGGGTAAGCGACTGGTTCAGCGGGCTGGGGAAAGGGATGCCAAGCTTAAGAGGGGTGGGCTCTAAAGGAGAAGGTGAAGAAGGAGAGCCTCCTGAGGGCAGGCGAGGAGCCGGGTCGAGGATAGTGCCTGAAGGTCCTGGGACAGAGCCTGGAGGTGGAGCATCTGGGGGATGGGGTGGAAGATTTGACTGGTCTAACTTGTTGTGGCTTTTGTTATTACTTCCATTATTAATCTTCTTTATTAAGCATAAAAGGAAAACCCCTAGTGCTCCTCGTGGAAAGGTTGACATAAGTAGGCAGAAGATAGAGGGTATAAGAAGGATAAGGGAGGTTATTACAGAAAAGAACAGGATACTGAAATGTATGAGGGATATACGCAATGATGCTCCTACCAGGGGGATTAATATCCCTGCAGGAAGGCTTAATGATTGGAGAGCATGGCTGAAGCCTCCAAGAACATGGGTGGGGCATAAATTGAATACATATAGGAGGAAAAGACTGTATGAAACTGTTTGGATACTATGGGAGAGGTATAAGGAGTTTAAGGCTCAGAATTATAAGCTGGCAAATGTTTTAAAACAGGTAGAGAGGATTGAGAATAATGTTTTAGGAGGGGCTCCAAGCCCGGCTTTGACAAATATCTGTAACGAGGTATTAAGGATTATTGGAGAACTGTATAATTTATTGCGGACAGAAAACGGGTTAATAAACGGGGAGGATAGGGTATTAGATGAAAAAGATAAGACCATGCTGCAGAATAGGATCAGCAATGCGAACTGGTATGTGGACAGAAGAGATAGGATAAGGGACTTGCTGCAGATGTATATTAACCGTACCAGAGGGAATGATTGTGAATACCGCCTGTTGATTAGACTGATCAAAACCCTGGAGGCACAGATTGAAGAGATGGGTAGGGGGCCTGGTCCGCATGGGATGCCACATGGGATGCCGCATGGAATGCCGCATGGGATGCCACATGCAGGAACAGGACCGCATGCAGGAGGATATGGAGGACCACATGCAGGAACAGGACCACATGCAGGAGGATATGGAGGACCACATGCAGGAACAGGACCACATGCAGGAGGATATGGAGAACCGCATGGACCACATGCAGGGGAATATGGAGAACCGCATGGAATGCCCCACGGGGGATGGTATGAAGATTTAAAGGAAGTTAAGGAAGAGCTCGAAGAAGTGGAAGAAGAAGTATCAGATGAAAGACAAAAAAAGTTACTTGAAGATGACGGTAACCTAATCGATGATATGCTTAAGGGAAAAAGACCAGTAGATTCAGAAAAGATTGAGGAGATTAAGGAAGAAGTCGATAAGATTGAGGCTGAAAATAAAGCAGACGAGAAGAAGGAAGCTGCTGTTCCGCATGATCTGATCGATGAGCTGGACAGGGGAATCATAGAACTTGAGGAGATGAAGGATGTCCTTGAAAGGCTGATTAAAAGCCCTGGACAGAGCAAGGAAAGGAAAGGGAAGAAGAGAGGTAAGAAACATGCCTAAACAGATCCCTAAATTGACAAATAACCAAAAAGGGCAGATCAAACAGCAGATCAGAGATATAGAGTATATTCTGGACATTACCCGAAAGATTAGGGCTATCTGTGAAAAACCCCCTAAAGAAAGAGAAAAGCTGGCTTTAAGATTAAAAGAAGAAACAGGGGATCCTAGACAGCAAGAGATATTTGAAAAAATAGCAGACAACTGGAGAGACCCTTCTTGGGTAATAAGAGAATATAATAAATCATGGGTAAAAGATTATCTGGTAAAAAGTAAAAGTGATTTTATGGATAAAGCCGGAATAAAGTTTGAGGATGTAAAAGAGATATTGAAAGGGAAAGAAGAGGGGGAAACCGAAGAAACTAAGCCTAAAGAGGAAGGTATACCTGTTTCGCAGGACCTGATCGCAAAGTTAGATGAAGAATATGAAAGGGCTATAAGATTAAGGGATGACTTTAATGACCTTTTAGGCTATAAGGAACTAGAGGAGGGTGAAAGAGAATCGATTGAAAGGAATATTAATAATATGAACACCAATATAAATGGGTTTTTATACCCTAGGTGCAGGATAGGGCATGCTTGCAGAGCAAAACCTGAAAACATAGAAAAGATAGCCAGGGAATTAGCAGAAAAAGCTGAGGGTAAGAATGAAAAAAGCTGGTTATTAGACATAGCAAATGATTGGAGAGATCCGTCCCCTACTATAAGAAGGCTTATTGAAGCGGTACAAAAGTGGTTGGAAGGAAAGGAAAAACAATATGATACTATTAAGAAGGAATTGGATGCAAAAAGGAAGGAACTAGGCGAGGCAGAAGAAAAAACCGGCGATTTGAACGGGTTGATTCAGGAGCTAGATGGTATAGACATGATAATTAAAAGATTTGAAGATTATTTTAAAAAAGTTTTAATTAGTAACGTACTTGAAAAAAATGAAAAAATAAAGGTCAAGAGTAGGATTAGATTTATCGGTGTACTTACTGATTTTGTTTCAGATATTAAAAATCTTTGTGAAACAACCCCTACAGATAGAAGAAAGAGGGCTTTAAGATTAGGGAAAAAGTTTAAATATCGAAATGTAAAATCCAGATTCAAAAAAATAGCAGAGAATTCTGAAGATCCATACATGGCTATTAGAGAGATGATTGATCATAGCATAAAATTTATGTTAAAAGGTTTAGAAGAACATGCTAATGAGGTCTATAAATTGATGGATCAAAGCACAAAACCTGGAGAAGGAGGGAAAGGAGCAGGTGGCGGCGGCCTGGCAGATCTGATGAATTCCTTAGAGGAACTTGAGAGAAGGACCCAGGAGTTTGAAAATAAGGTTGGAAGCGCTTCAAGTATTCCTGAACTGAGCCCAAAGCAAAAAAGATGGATTGAAAACTGTATTTACTATAAAAAAGATCCCCTGGATTTCTTACAGGATATCAAAAAGCTATTGAAAGCAAGACCTAAGAAGAGAAGAAGGATGGCTTCAAAACTGGAGAATAGTTCTGGGACTGTGAGCTATTCCTCCTGGTTCGAAAAGATAAAAGAAAACTGGGAAGACCCATCTGATACTATAAGGGAATTGATCAAAGCTGAACAAGGGGAGCTGGAAAAAAGGGAAGAAACGTTGGAAGACATGAAAAAGGAAGCAGAGAATATAGTCATGGAAGTGGCTAATTCTATTCGGGCCTTAGAGGAGCAGGAGGGAGAAATCAGAGGATTAATAGGGGATTACAACAGTGCTTTGGGCATTTCTGGGTTAAATGAAGATCAAATAAGATTTTTTAAAAAGGAAATTGGAGGTTACGAATCGCTCTTGCCTTTTTATTCAAATATCAAAGGGTTTTGCAAAGAAAAAACAGAAAACAGAAAGAATAAGGCTAGAGAATTAGAAGAAAAAGGCAATGAACGTGGTGAACGGGAGTTGTTAAAAAAGATAGGGAAAAATTGCATAAACCCATCTGCAATTATCAGAGAACTGATTGATGTTGTAAAGGATAATATTGAAAAGGATAAAGAAAATCTTGAATATATAACGGGAAAATTAGATAAGCACAAGGAGTATGAATTAAGAGTGAAATCTTGAAAGATTAATAAAAAATGCATGAGGATGAGATTGAGGGTTTAATTGGGGATTTTAATAAGAGTTTCAATAAAGGGGAGGATGTTGTCCCTTCTGTTATAGAGCTTACGCATCTGAAGGTTTCTTTGGCAAGAAATGAGGGCAAGACAGCATTATATGATCTTGCTTTGGGCCTTGATGAAGGGCATCCAGGGGAGGTCCTGCAGGATAAGAAAGAGGATCTGCTGGAGGCAATAGGCATAATCAAGAGGATAAATAAGGTCAACAAGGAGCTTAAAAAACTGTTTGAAAAGGAGCTAAGGTTTGAAAGGGATGAGGTGGAGGAACTAGGAGGTATCTCAACAGAGATAAAAGAAAGTGAGGAAGAACTAGTAGGGTATTACAACAGGAATTACAACAGGATTTCTCTGAGCGAAGCTGAAAGGGAGCTTCTAAAAAAGGCCAGCGGTCTAGCTGAAGATGAAGAAAAGGAAAGAAAAACCATATTGGGAGTGATAGCTTCTGTTAAATCTGTCCATGATTCTATCGAAAGCTTTGATAATGCCATAAAGAACCAGCTTAGTTTTGGAAAGGCTGCCTTAAAATCAGGAGAAGCTATTAAAGATGCTTTAGAAAAAAAAAAAAAAGAGCATGGGAAAGATATAACAAGGATAAAGAAAGGGGTTGAGGAGATACTAAAAAGCATGAAGCTGGAGCTTGATTTCTATAAGGAATATTATGCTAACGATAGCTTGATGAAAAAGGCTGTCAGGCAGTTCAGGACAGAAGAAGAGATAAGAAAGGTAAAAGAAGAGATAGTAGAAAGAGATAGTTCTATGATGGAAAAGAAGAGATTAAGGATACTGC
The DNA here is from genome assembly GCA_019323195.1 of Candidatus Woesearchaeota archaeon. Classification (GTDB taxonomy): domain Archaea; phylum Nanobdellota; class Nanobdellia; order Woesearchaeales; family JACPBV01; genus JAHWHQ01. The sequence continues at coordinate 13,564 of JAHWHQ010000060.1, forward strand.
TCGTTCCATGCAGCTGGGGTTTTGGGCCGGTGAGCAAGGGGATATCACTAATCAATGCGATACATGATATTGACAGCGTTATTGAGGAGGTAGGCGTTGCTGCTGCCCCTGAGTTTTGTGAATTTGCAAAAAGGGCCCATACCCAGATCAAGACATATGAGCTGGAGAAGGAGGAGATCTATGACAGGCCTTATACAGACAAGATAAATTATACAACATTTGTCGCCAGGTTTATAGAAAGGCTGGAGAAGGTATTTAAGGAGTTTAAGCCTAACCTGGTCATTGACAGCCTAGGCTACCTTGGAGGGGTAATTGCTAACCTGCACGGGATCAAGGTTGTCAGGATCGACCATATGTTTCCTGAATTGTCAAGGAATAAGGATGGAGAGAAAAGGGGAATTCAGTTTTTTGACCATTACAGGAAACTTGTCCCGCAAGGAAGGATCAAGGATTTTAAGGGTATTTTAATTAAGTATGCCTATCTACCAGCATTCCAGTGGCTGGGGGATGTTCTTGCTGATTATCTTATTGTTTCATTCTTTTATCCTATGGAAGTTACGGGATCAGTCCTAAAATATAGGGGTGATAAAAATGTATTCTTTGTAAATCCTTGTATGAATAATCAAACAAGATTGCTTATGAATAATATATGCGGGGTTAAACAACAGATGGAGGGTGTATTAAAAAGGTATAGAAGATTTTATGGTATAAAAAGTAGGTTTACTAAGATGGTTTTAATAAACACAGGAGGGTTATCTAAAGAGATGGGTGCTTATAAAAAATCAAGGGATATGTATTTTAAAGCTATAACTGGTGTTGCAAAGGTAATCTCTTCTATTAATGCTGAACTTAAAAATAATGGGAGTAAAGGTATGAGGGGCATAGTTTTGGTAGGAGCTTTGGGCAAATCAAACGAATTTAAGGAATATATGAATCAAAACTGGAGTAAAGAAATGAAAATGATAACAGTGATACCTGGAAATTTAAAGTCCCTTAATGCAATAAGGCTGTTTTTGACTGCTGATGTAATAATTACGAATGCAGGACAGACAAGTATATCTGAACTTCTTACTTTAAACAAACCATTTTTGGTTTTGCCTCCTATTCACTCTGAACAACAAAGAAATGTTGATTTTATAAAGAGGACTGGAATTGGAATACCCTTAGTGGGCTTTAAGAATGAGTTCTTTAATAGTAATTGGGAAGCGCTCCCTTCTTTTAGAAAGACACTTTCCTTATTATTCAATAGAAATTATGAGTTGAATCTAAGTATAAAAAGAATACAGCTAAATCTTTATAGGTTACTGGAAGATATAAGTGAGATTTTACCATCAATCTTGTCTGATATACTTGGAGTTTCAGTTCATGGAAAACCTGAAAGGAGTGAGATGCATGCACGAAGAGAGGGTAAGAGAGAAGAGACAAGTACTAGATTATCTATTTCATATCTGATATCTAGCATGGATGGATTTGGACATATAAGCAGGGCAGTTAAAATAATTAATCAAATCGGTAAAACCCGTTCTGATGTAAGATTTGAGATATTTGCTTACGAAAAATCGCACCAGTTTTTTAGAGAAAGTTTGAAATATAAAAATTATACACTTCACAATTTTGAATATCTCTATCTGAGTTACGAGGGAATAATACAAAAAAATATCTCCAATCTGGAAATAATGAAATTATCAAAAATTATCTTAATCGATTGGATAAGAAAGTTCCCCGCACTAATGAAAGAGATAAAAAAGGACAGAATCAGCAGAGATTTAGATACATACTGTGTTGGGTTGTATCATGCAAGTATTCAACCGCGAGGTAGTGATGATCCTGAAATGCTAAGAATAAAGGCAATGGATAAGGCATTAGTTGATTCTCTTGATTTGTACATCCACACCACATCAAATCCAGATCTTAGATATTCCACTAAGACGCATGTTGTTCCTGCACCCTTGATTGTGAGAGAAGGTGTGGAATCTCCTGTTTCAGTCAAAATGAAGTTGGGGCTATTGCCTTGGAAAAAATTTATTTATGTTACTGTTGGAGGAAAAGCTGCAGGAAGTATATGTAATGTATATAAAGGAAGAAGAAATTATGAATTTTTGTTTGAAGCTATTGATAAGCTGGATCCAAAAACTATTGGGATTGACAAGATTCTTGTTTCAAGGGTTGGAGCACCATACAATTTTTCTAATCCAGACATTATAGATTTAGAAAAAGGCATACCTAATGGACAGGATTATATAAGGGCAGCTGAAATTGTTGTAGGAAAACCAGGTATGGGCACACTAGCGGAATGTTTTAAGTTTGGTACCCCGTTTCTTATGACAAAATGGGATTTAAATGGTGAAGAATCTGAAAAAATCAGGATGATAAAAGAGGCAACTGAAAATCAGCAACCAACCATATGGCTAAGAGATGCAGATCATATTATTGAAAAAATTGCGTTAACTGTGAAAAAAAGACATCTAATCTCTGATATGCTTACAAGGACTTCTACAAATGGGGAAGTGGTTGTTGCAAATATAATAGATAAACTAAGCAGATATAATGGACCTATTACAAAAAGATTCTATGAAGAGTTGCTAGAGCTAACTCCCTACCACAAAACAATAGGGGGGATGTTTGGCAGAACTAAAAACCTAGACAAAGAATCATATTTTAAGACACGAATAGAAGGGATCATCAGGGAAGCCCTATCTGGTTTAAGCCAGAATGCTGTTCTTTTGGATGTTGGATGTAATACAGGTTATGTTGTAAACACTATTGCTAAAAAAGGCTATAGGGCGGTAGGAATCGATTTGTCTGAGAAGCATATTAAGATGGCAAAATCCAGGAAGTATGGGAATACTGCTTTTTATGTAATGGATGCTTCAAAATTAAGATTTAAGGAGAATACTTTTGATGCAGTAATTCTGACGGAGGTACTGGAGCATGTTGATGAACCTGAGACTGTTTTGAGAGAAACAATACGTGTTACTAAAAAAGGAGGAAGAATCATTATTGGCATTCCAAGGGATGTAAGGGTATATTACGAAGGGCATAAGCATTTTTTTACTCCTGAATCTTTTGTTTCCTTGTCTTCTAAGTATAGTGACTGCATAGAATTTAGGAATATACCTGGCATTGAAAGGCATATGCAGGTAGTAGTTACAAAAACAAGAGATATCAATGAATTTATGAATAGAAAAATAATATATAGTGTACGCCTAAGGGAGATAAGAGAAATGAGTCTAAAAGATTTAAGGGACATGGCATCAACAATAGAATCCATACCTAGAGGAATTTCGGAAGATGAATTAAGAAGAAAACTAATGGATTATAAGATTTCTATGGTTAGCGTTCTTGGAAGACCCATACACAGAGGAACACATGTTGCTGATCCGAAATCTATGAGTGTAGAAAAAATCAAAAATATAGATAAATATGATGTATTGTATGGTGTTGCTTACAGGATTAATCTTACAGACAGAGAAAAATTAAACAAAGGACAATTAAGAAAAAGATTGATTGAGTACTTTAGTAAAGGAGGAAAAAAGGAGAGTATAAAATCCAGATACACACAAAATAACAAAAACCATAATGAAGAGAAAAGCAGACCTGAGCAGAAAGATATGGATGAAGCTATGAAAGGTGAGCCAGAAGCAGATGTTAATATAATTATTAAAAGACTGAAGAAAGCTACTGAAGAATTCATGACCGGAAAGGATTGCCTAAAACAAGAAGATGGTTTAGACTTAAAAAAAGCCAAATTGAAGGAACTTAAAAAGGAATTAGAGGATATAAAAAAGAGCATAGATGGATTAAAACCTGCTGATGAAAATGAGAATAAACAGGCACCATGGCTTATAAAGAATTCCAAGGCATGGCTAGATAGTTTAATCGAGAGGCTGAGAAATTATACTGAAGGGACAGAGACCTATGCACTTAAGGGAGATATTGGAGATGTAAAATCTAATATTAAGGAAGGGTTAGGTGTGGCTATTAATGATCTAAAAAGATATGTAGATTTAATAAAAAACGACAACCAAAGAAAACGCCTGATACAAAGGATAAAAGAAGAAGCCGGGTTTGAGGTATATTTTCATTCATCTTATTCCTCTCGCTTGAATGACTGGCATGATAACAAAGGAGATGCTACTAATTATATAAGGGCTGTCTATAATCTGAGGAAGCCATCTAAAGGGGCTTATTCTCCATATATGGATGATATTATGGAAAAAATGGCCGGAGGCGTGCCAGGATATGATACTGATTTTGATGTGGTCGTATATGGCCTATTGCCCAAGAAAACAAGAATTAAAAAAGAAACAGGTTATACCCGTACTGAGTGGGAGAAAGAAAAGATGGAAGGGAAGTGGGGTAAATTAGGACTTAAAAAGAAGAAACCTGTATTCAAAAAAGAATACAGAGAAGAAGATGCCTACATAGAGCCTCAGCCTCTTAGTGATTTAGTAAAAACAGGGAATGATAATAAAGCCTATTTTGTAAAGTTGACTATTGGGGCTGAGGTAAGAGATAATTCAGGAAATCCTAGAGCAAGATGGTTCCCTTCCCTTAATATTGCTGCAGATGAAAATCTAACAAAGGGGATAGTTGATTATTTAATGAAAAACCCCAAGGATTATCTTGATTTTATAAAAGAGATTGTTCCACGAAGTGAATTTCCAAATGTTAATAAGCATATGATTGATAAAGCAAAACTGCATAAAAGCATAGTGTTCCTGCCTTCTGATAGGATTGATAAGACACGGGAGACAATGGGGTCTAACAAAAAATTAGAGCATTGGGTTTATGTTGAATACGGGAGGGAGGTTTCTGTCCCTGATTTTTGAAGGGAAATTATGATTTGAGTATAACAAAAACCTGCATGAATCTTCCGCCTAACACCTAAAAGTAGTTAACAGGTTTTCAGTGGAATAAACCTTAACCCTATCCTGCTTTTGTCGCCTCTTATCATTGGACCAAACAGCACAATTCAGCTTCAGGGCAAGAGCTAAATATTCTGTATCATCCGGGTCTGAAACAATTTCTTTAGCCTGTGGAATAAATTCCTTAAAGTCAGAATAAGGCATGAACTCAATCTCGGCAGAGATTAATGACAGGAATAAGTCCAGATCTTCCTCTGAAAGACCGGATTTAGCTAATATCTCCTCTTTATGTTCCTCAAACTCATCAAACAGGAATTCAGTAGAAAATAATCTTATTCGATCATTAAAGATCAAATCGTATGTTTTGCCAAAAGCAGCAATTAAAGCAGAGACTACTATGTTTGCATCAATAACCAATTCCATTTTTATGTGAATCTCTCCAGCCTTACGGCTGAAGCCTCTTTCTAAAAAGCCTGTGTTTCTTATGCCTACGGCATAAAATGGGATAAACCCATTGGATTCTGAATAAGATATATTTTTCCCATCTTCGATGGTCGTGCTTACGCACTAAAAATATATTCTTTTCAGAATCTGGCTATCGCCCTTTTGCGGCGGCGAAGCCGCCGGAGGAAAAGAAAATGGCAAGAACAAAAACAAACTGGGAAGTTGTAAATATGCTACAGCAAAATACAAGGCATATTAACTGCAAAGAGCATTTTGCTCTTGGAAAAAAAGCAAAAGTTGAGATAGCCAAAGTAAGGAAAACAAGGCACAGCGTATACAACATAAATTATCATCTTGTCTGGATTCCAAAGACAAGAATGAGAATACTTACAACTCCCTTCAAAGAAAGAGTTGAAGAGACAATCTACAGGGTATGCGCATGGAATGATTGGAAGCCTCTTGCTTTGCAGGTAATGCCGGACCATGTGCATTTCTTTATTTCTGCTCCGCCAAAATGGGCGCCTGCAAGGATAGTGCAAAGCCTAAAGGCATGGAGTTCAAGAGACCTGCGTGAAAGATTTGCTGCCATAAGAAAAACAAGGCCAGAAACAGATGATTTCTGGGCATCAAGCTATTACTGTGGAACAGCAGGGCATGTTTCAGCAGAACAAGTTGCAAGATATATCAGAGAAAATGCAGGAAAGTTCTGATTTGCTTACGCAAATTGTGGGCATTCATCTACCCCACTAACGTGGGGAGACCTAGCCCACAGACTTTTAGAATATCTCTGGTGTAATGATTTGTTTATTTTTCTTCCTAATTCTAAGGCGTCCTTTTCAGTCAGTTTGGATTTTGCAGATATTGCCTTTAATATCCTTAATTGCGCAACCTTGCTTTTGATCGCTGCTCTTGCTACCTCAGACCAGTTTATCTCTCTGGATTGGTCCATATCACGTTTTAATTCTTCAGGCACAGATAAGGTTATAGTGGGCATTTTAATACCTCCAAAATGTTATATAATATTTATTATATTTAATACTGTGTAAATATTTAATATATATAAATCTTTTGTTTCAGAATTTCCAGATGTTAAGGGACATATCTTACGCCTAACTATTTTACAGAAAGAAAGTTTTATATAGAAATAAACACTAGCAATATTCAATGGCAGAGGCAATATTCCAAAAGCAGATTGTCAATGAATTAAAGGCGATTCGAAATGACCTGGATTTTATCAAGGATAACATGATAGACAGAGATATGATCTTAACTCCAGAAGAAGAAAAAAGATTTGAAGAAAGCTTAAAAGAGCATAAGGAAGGAAAATCTACCCCATTAGAAGACTTTGAAAAAGAGATGAAGGAATAAAATGTTCCGGGTTTTTCTTGGCTCTCCAGCCAAAAAATTTCTTAAAAAGTGTGAAAAGATAGTCCGGGCAAGAATCCTGAGTAAGATAAAAAGATTGTCTGTCAATCCCTACCCACCGGATTCTAAGCGGGTTGTAGGAAGAAAAGAGAAAACATTTAGGGTCAGGATGGGGGATTACAGGATATTATATGTTGTCTTCTATGATGAGAATGAACTGCTTATTTCTGAGATAGACAAAAGAGCAAGGGTATATTAATAAGATTGAGCTTTTACGGATACGGCAGGAAAAAGAGTTAAGTAAAAAAGATTGTCATAATTTGGAGTTTATCAGAGACTGTTAAGACATCATGATTCAGAGATGAAAGGGAAAAAGCAAAAGGCTTAAATACTGATTATCCTTTCTTAAGTATAAGATTATACTTTGTTAGGTATAAAAGATGGAAATACACAAAGAAGAGCTTAAGATTGTGGATCTATTCAGAAAAAACCTTCTTTCAGAATTCACGCTAAAGCAGATCATGGAGAGAATAAACAAAAGGTCATACAACTGGACATATAAAGCAGTTGATAAGCTAGGCAAGGAGATTCTTATCAGCAAAAAAAAAGGAAACACCACAATAGTTAAGCTTAACATCAAAAGCCCCTATTCTATAACTTACCTATCATATCTTGACAGGGAAGAGGCGTATAAAAGAGAGGTTCCTTTTATTGGCGAGATCATAGAAAGCTGCTGTAAAGCAACGCCTTACTTCATCCTTATTGTTACAGGAAGCCATGCTACAGGCAATGCCAGGAACAGCTCTGATATCGATCTGGTTGTAATAACAGAGGATGAAGAGAAAAAAAAGGAGATAAAGCCATATATAAGGGAAATAACAAGGCTATCGAACATTAATTTTGATGTGCATATCCTTGGAAGGGGTGAGTTTTATAATATGCTCATTGCAGATAATGAGAATTTCGGGAAAGAGGTTTTCAGGAAGCATCTTATCTTTTATGGCAGTGAGGCATATTACCAGATAATCAAGGAGGCAACAAGAAAATTTCATAATCTATTGAATTTGTGAAATTTTCTTTAGTTCATAAAGTCAAAAACTTCGTTTTTATACTTTATAAACAATAAAAAATGGCTTACAAAGCAAGATATGATTATCTGAATAATAAAGAGGAGCTGGAAAAAGAGGTTGAGGAGCATAAGACTAAAGGAAGCATCTTTGAAGAAAAAGAAGATGACCAGCCGCAGGTTAACCTTAATTTTAACAGGGCAGAAAATGAGATTAAGCTTGCTGAGGCAATGTTCAAAATATCAGAAAAGAATGAGCTAAAGAAAGAATTAGAACTTCTACAGGAGGATACCTTCTACAGCGGCGTTATTACCCACTCATATTATGCCATATTTTATGCCACAAAAGCGCTCTTACTGAAAGAGAAAATAAGGACAAAAAGCCCTAATGTCCATAAAGCGACATTAGATGCTTTCGCTAATTTTTTTGTCATTAATTGTAAATTAGACCTGGAGCTTCTAAAGATCTACAGGTCTGCAATTATCAAAGCAGATTCTTTGCTGGGATTATTTATCTCTGAGAAAGATAAAAGAGGGGAGTTTACTTACCAGAAACTGCCTGATGCAAATAAGGAGCCGGCTGATGACTCAGTGAAGAACGCAACTACCTTCCTAAGCCACATAAAAAAGCTTATACAGGCAGAGTCCAGGAAAAGGGGTTAAGTGAAGGAGAGAATGCCATGATCTGTAGTTTATCAGAAGCTGTTAATATTGCACCCAATACTTTGCATTTTTCTCTCGTAAAAACGCAAGTATTGTACCCAATACTTTACGTTTTTTTGTCGTAAAAACGTAAAGTTTATATATCTAATGAGGGAGATTTAATTAATTACTTAAAAGGTGATAATTATGGTAGCTGGAATGGGGCTCTGGGGAAAGAATATACACGATACGCTCATCAAAGCGATAAAGATGAGGTTTGATGCTAAGCATGTCACTAAGGACATGAGCAAGCAGAAAAGGCTTGAAAAAGAGCTGGACCATTATGAAAAGAATCACAGGATCGAAAAGATTGAAGAGGTAGAGAAGAAATTAGACCAGATAGCAGAGGATGCGGCTGTCCATTCTCACAGGCTGATTGTGTTGGATCTATTGATTCTTTATGGGGTTATAAAAAACTGTGAGATATTTGTTAACAACATATTAATGAAGCAAGAAAACGAGCTTAACAGAGAAGAAAAGAGGATTAGGGGGGCTATGTTAAAGGTTATTAAAAAATATGGATTGAAAGAAAAAGACGTAAAAGAGAAGTTAAGGAATGTCATTTCAGATATAAAGAAAAATCTGCAAAGAGAGAGGAAGATTGAATATTCCATGGATATGATAGCAAAAGGTGAAACAGGAGTAGCTTTACAGTTAAAAGAAGCTACTTCCATTAAGGTAAGACTTATAAGATATATGAAGATGAGGTTTGAAACCAAGGGTGCAAGAAAAGGCCTTAAAAAGGGAGAAGAAATCTTAAGGCAATTGACGCCTTTCTTGGTTCATTTGGATCTGATCATAAATAAAAAAGAAACTGATATCAAGAAAATAGAAAAAGAGCTTAAGAAAATTGATGAAAAAGAAAAGGATTTTGTTAAATCTTTTGCAAAAGCAGCAGAAAATGTTCATTTGTTATTTGTTAATGATTTTCTGGTGATGAGGCTTATAATAATGCACCTGCATGATGAAGAGATTTCAGTACAGGAACTTGCTCAGAAACATGAAATTCCAAGGGTGTTGGAAATAACTGAGAAAACCAAAAAAGATGAAATATTAAGCAACATCGAGAAAAGATTAGCAGATGAAAGGCAGGATATCATGCAGATATGGGGAGAGATAAAGAAAGTTAACGTCTAAAAAAGAGGCTGATAATTATGATGGAAGCAAAGGACTGGATAAGCGGGTTAGTAGGGACTGTTATCTTATGTATGGGGCTGTTTCCTCTATTGAACGCGAGAGGGATAGGTCCTGGATGGTTCGCGCTTAACCTGCCTGTAAAGCTGCTTAGCTGGGTTGTCGTGGCAGGAGGGTTCTACCTTATAATAAACTCTTTCATCGAGATAACAAACAGCAATGTTGTGGGATGGGTGAGTTTCCTTACCGCTGCTGTAGTTACCTTTCTGGGAGTGATGCAGGTATTGGGAAAGATAACATGGATAAGCGGGATTGTCTTTAACATAATATTCATCATTATAGGGTTGTTTCTGATGATAGCTACGTTTGCTATGGAGATGTGAGCTAAGATAAAATGTTATGGTTCAAGTACAAGTGGCAGCTGATCTTTTCTCATGGGTTGTGTGTTAAGATACTTAGAGGGGGGGAGTCTGTAAAAAACCTGACCGGTGAAATCAAGGGGTATCTTAATGCAGAGATGGATGAGACCAGGGCAAGGATAGTCCTGGACAAGATCATGCAGATGATTGAAACCTTAGAGGGCATTGTCTTTTCTTCAAGCACTTTACTCTACAGAGAGGAGAAGGACCTTATAGGGTTCAGCAACAATGTAAAGGCCAGTGTAAAAAAGATGCTGCACAGATGCGGGCAGGATAAGAAACGCTACAATTATCATGCAAAAAAGCTGAAGCTTAAGATGAAGGAGCTGGAAAAACATAAGAAACACCTGCCAAAGGAATTAGAAAACAAGGTTAAGGGTGAAAAGGATGCTGTCGGCAGGGATGAAAGATTAAAGGCAAAGGCTGTCTCAATATTAGAGGAGTTAGTAAACCTGGTCAGGGATATAGAGGGCAAGATATATAATTCAAGGCTGGAGGCAAAGGCGCAAAAAAGGGATATACTGAACATGAATAAGGTAAGGGAGACCATCAACATAAGGTCAAACTTCAGGCTGGGGGAATTAATCAGCAGGAAAGGAGGGATAGAGGCAGGGGCTTTGAAAAAAAGGATTGATGGATTAATGAGCAGTGCTAAGAAAAAGATTAAAAGACTGAATGAAGGAGGGAAATATGCTGAATCTGCGCTGTATGAGGAAGGGTCTGAGATACATAAGATGGTAGAATACTGCAGGATGGAGGCAAAGGATGTATGCGAGGCCATAAGTTTTGTTATTTTAGTCAGCGGAAGGGTGAAAAACTGGCTAGCAGCTATGAGAAAGAAAATAATAGATGATCCAAAATTAAGAAAGGCTAGCGGGGAATTTAAGAAAGCGTTAAAAAGGTTTGGGGACCTGAAAGAGGGCATATTCGTACAGGTAAAAAGATTAGATAATGAGTATGGAATGAAGGATGTTCCGCTTAACCTACTAAACGAACTTAAGAATAAGTGATAAAACAAAGAGGTGAACAATATGCAGGTAAAACTATGGAAAAAGCCGAGGAATCCAATAATCATCGAGGGGTTTCCGGGATTCGGGCTTGTGGGGACCATTGCAAGCGAGTTCCTTATAGAGCACCTAAAGACAGAGATGATAGGTAAGATAATCTTTGAGGATACACCTCCTGTTGTTGCGATACACCAGAGCAGGGTTGTCGAACCATTAGGGATATTCTTCAACAGGAAGTATAATATCGTAATCCTTCATGCTATCACGACCTCTTCAGGGTCTGAATGGAAACTGGCAGGGGCCTTGGTTGATTTAGCCAAGCAGCTTAATGCAAGAGAGGTCATAAGCATGGAAGGTGTAGGATCCAATGGCCTGAAGGCTGCATCCAATTCGTTCTATTATACAAACAAGGAAGATAAGAAGAAAAAGCTGGATAACATCGGGCTAAAACCGTTGAAGGAAGGCATAATAATGGGGGTTACAGGCGCATTGATGCTTAAGGTGGACAGCAGGCCGCTTTGCTGCCTTTTTGCTGACACTGCATCCAACCTTCCGGACAGCAAGGCTGCTGCTAAGATAATAGAATCGCTGGACAAATACCTCGGATTGGAGGTAGACCCAAAGCCTCTTATACAGCAGGCGGCTGAGTTCGAGGGCAAGCTTAAGGGGATATTGAGCTCGAGCCAGAAGGCGCAGGAGATAAGCGAGAAGAAGAAGCTAAGTTATGTCGGATAAAATTTGCCTTTGGCAAATTTTATCTTTTAGCCTCCCCACCTGCTCACAACTAAGAAAAAAGCCATAAATTTTGCTTCACAAAATTTAAAATCGGCGGCCCACCCCTACACATTATGTGAAGGATGCACAACTAACCTTTATTAAAGGCAAATTTTATCTTTTAGGGTGAGAACTAGATATCTACTGCCTTGTTTTTTTCCTTATCCCATATTTTTCTTTTTTTGCTGCCTATTTCGTCTTTAACTATCATGGACCTGCTTCCTTTTAGAGGTATTACAAAGAGATGCCTTATAGAACCCTCACTTTCCAAAATAAGGGAGTACTTGCCTGGCTTTATCGGTTTTCCTGTATGTGGATCAAGGTAGGTATATCTAGTGTAACTACCTTTTTCCTCAAGAACCCTCACTTCATTGTTTTTGGTCAATGTTTCTTTGGGGTATTTCATCTATTTATATATCAGATAAGGGAAATATATAAAGTTATTTATTATATTTTAGACAGGCTGAAACGGCTAAATTTGGGGCTTTCAGGCTTTATACAGCTAATATTTTTAGAAACTGGATGGTGCCTAAACTTGTAGAAAAGAGGTGTTTTTTGCCTGAATATGGAGTTGAATACTAAGGGAGATAGCTAGGCAAGATGCTATGGAACTCTCACTACCCCTATATTTTAAAGCAAGGCAGGAAATAACCCGTAATAAAGAGGGTGGCATTTAGGTTTTTATGCTCACTGAACAGGTATTTTTTGCAATCCCAAAATAAGGCCTGAAAATGGCTTTTTTATGCTATGAAATTCCTGCCCAAGGGCCTATTTGAACTCTCACTTTATTGTTTTTGGATTTATTATTTTCAATATAGAAAATATTATAAAAAGTGAGTGTTGGTGTGGAATATATAGATTGAGAAATATATTTTAGAATAGAATAATGTTATCAGATATCTATTTTAAATTATATAAAAGCTTATATACTCAAATAAGATTTACTTTTGAGTGATTACTGATGTTTGATTTCGTATGGAAAGTTAAAAAATCTTTCAGAAGGGTCAGAAAAGATATTGGGGAGTTTAGGGAAAATGTTAATGACTGGGTTATTTTTCTTGACGGTAAAGATAATCAGATCGAAAAAAAGATGGATAAGATCGAAGCTAGGCTTGAAAGGTTAGAGGAAGCGATGTTCAGGGTCCTGAATCTAAAACAATAGAAAATTTTAAAAAAGATTATTGTGTTGATTTCCTATGGAGAATAGAATTGCGGATGATTTCTTAAAAAAATTTTTGAAAAAATTCTAGCTAAATAAACTGCGAAATAGGGGCCTAAAAATTTTTAGAGGTAGTTTGATACCTTTTTTTTATTTTTGGTAGGCAAATTGAGAGTTATTTAGTTTTTACATTAATTCTGAGCAGCAAACTCAGTCAGTTTAGCATTATTCTTTTCCTTAGGCTTTTCACTAAAGCTGTCGACTAATCTTGCCTCGTAGATCTTCTGGGTATCGTTTATCGAAGGAACACCGTACATCTGCAAGGTAATCCTGGCGTCTGAGTGGCCTGCTATCTTCTGGACCATATTGAAGGGAATCCCTGATTCAAGGCTTAGCCTGGAGAAGCTATGGCGGAAGATGTGAGGGTTCATGTTCTTCAGCCTTGGATTAGGGTTTTTTATGCCTGCCCTATGGGCGCAATTAGCTATAATCCGGTTGATCTGGCTTAAGCTTATGCCTTCATGGGCTTTCTTATTGCTCTGGATGAGAAAGCCTGATTTTCGGCTTCCCAGGTAGAATTTAAGGCTTTGTAAGGTATCATCGTCAATAGGAACTGTCCTTGATCTTGGATCCTTCTTATTTCCGCCCTTGCCTTTCTCTATGAAGAACCTTTTGCGGTCAAAGTCAACGTCCTTTACCCTAAGGCCGGCAAGCTCAAACCTGCGCATGCCTGTCCTTGCCAGGATCTTTAGGATTACGCTTTCCTTGAGATTTTTGGCTGATGCGATTATGGCGTTGATCTCGTTCCAGTTAAGGTAGTATTCATTGACTTTTCTGGGCATCGGTATCAAACCTCTTTTTAGAAAAAATAAATGCAACACTTGTATTTAAATGTTGCTTTTTGAATAAAAAATGGGTTGAAAATGCGATAAAAGTAGTAGAAATGTTGCGTTTTAGGGGAAATACCCTAACAAAGCCAGGATCTTAAGCAAAAAGGGTAGGCATCCCTGAAAAAATAAGGGATCGGTTTTTTTATTTAGTTTCAATATTGAAGAAAAAGAATGGAAGGTGTTTTAAAATATTTAATCAATGATTAAAATATTTAAGTTTATTTGTTAAATAAAACTTTTAAGTAATGCCTAAAATATTTAGAATGGAACTAAAAAGAAAAAATAAGAAAATTTCATAAATCATAAAAAACTAAACTGAAAGCCTTCTCTGCTCTATCTGCAGGATGTTTTCCTTGGCCTGCTGGGCCTTGAACTTAGGGTTTAGGTTAAGATGAGCCTCGTTGGCTATGTATCTCTTGGTTATAGGTATACCTTTCCTGATCATGTTCGAGATATAAGAAGAGACTATGTCCTCGGGAAGGCAGACCTTTCTTGCTATGTCAAGATAGGTTACTGAGCCCTTTACCTCCTCTGATGTGTACAGGATAAGGAATATCTCCTGCTCTCGCTTTGTTAGTTTTATAGGCTTAAAATCGGGCTTTTCCTCTATTTCCATGCCCTGTCTCTGAAGAAAAAGCTCAATGCTGTCGAGCCGTTCTGCAAGCTTGTTAAGCTTCTGGTCAAGGTTAGAGATAAGCTCATAATTGGCCTGGATCTCGTTCGTATTTTCATTAACAGCGGTCAGATGATCCTCGAATTCATCCCTGACCTGAGAAAAAGCCTCGTGTAGTTGTATGTTTGTTTCCCTAAATGCCTCTGAATAGAGCATCCCCTTTTTTTCTGCAATTAACACTATATTCACCCCCAAAATAAATGTGAAATCATTAGAATGATGGTGATTTAAATAGATTATTATTGTGGAATATGTATAATGCAGAATATTTTTCAATATGTAAAAAAATAGTTACCCGGTTTTTTTATAGGCGATATTCTTCTGGATGTAATGCTTCTCCTTTCCCTTCTTTATTACCCCTATTTCAGGCTCTTCCTCAAGCTCCTCCAATATGCGGTAAAAGGAGGATTTTGAGCATAAGCCCTGCTCCTCAACAACCATCTCCTTCAGCTGCAGGGCTGTTACCTTACCGTATTTTTTTATATAGGAGAAGACTATGGACTTGACGTAATCCTTGGAGTTTTTTGTAATCCTTTTTATGATCTTTTCCTTGATCGTCGCCTTTTTGGATTCAAGCTTTTCAAGCCTCCTGGCCAGCTGGTCTACCTCTGAAGGAGGTATCTGGGGCTGAAATTGAGGGCTTTTTGAGGTGAGTTCTGACTTCAATTCAGCCTTGAGGGATTCCATCTTAGGGAAGATTTCATTGTGCTTATTGTGAAGGTCAAGATTAGACGCCCTCAGCTCATCAACATGCTGGTTAAGCTCCTTAATCCGGTTCAGGATGGGCTCGTAAGAGTAGAATTCATCAACTATTTTTCTTATGTCTTCCCTGGATTTGGGCATGTAATCAAGCTCTTCCCTGAGCTGCTTTATCTGCTGCTCCTGGTGAAGATTTTTATGGTAAAAATAATTAAGCCACTGAAGGATGTAGGCGGTGTCTTTCTGGACGTTCCTGAAAGAATTGTCCAACAGGCTGTGAAGCTGGATTAATTCTGTGGATGGCGCTTTCTTTTTCCTGAACAGTCCCATTTTAGGGTTTTAGGCAATCCCAACTATTTAAATATTTCGTTTTGAGGGGAATATGTTGGGAATATGATGGGACTATTTTGGGAATGTTTTTAGAGAATAAATTGTAATTTTTTGGGACTATCTTGGGATAGTCTTGGGAATGTTTTGGGACTGTTATGAGACTATGAAATTTGCCTTTGGCAAATTTTATTTTAGCCTCCCCACCAGCGCAGAACTAGATTAACGTCCCGCCCCGACACATTATGCTTGGGGGATGCATAACTAATGTGAGTTTTTTTGGGCTGTGTTTTTGATTAAATTTTTTGGCAAGGTTATTTGATCAGGAACTTTTTTGTGAACCTTTTTGGAAAGGGGTTTTCAAAAGGTTTAAATAGGAGCTTGGTAATTTGGGTAATTCAAGGTTAAAGTGAGCAAAAAACAGGCCAGGATTTTGATGCTGAAGCAGGGGTTTTTTAGTGATATTATAAGGTGATTTTAACCGTTATAATGCGGTTTTTTGGCAAGGCTTGTTAGGGAGGATAAGTGAGGATAGAGAAGGGTTATAACCGTTATAATGCGGTTTTTTGAGGTAATGTGAGGGTATTTTAGTGGGTTTTAAGGTGATAATAACCGTTATAATAGGGTTTTTGGATATGAGGTATGATCTTAACAGAGGGATATAGAGAATATAACCGCTATAGTGCGGTTTTAAATCATAAAAGTGAGGGTTATTTTAGGGATAGAAGCCCTAAATTAAGGGGTTTTTGAGTGTCAGAAAGTAAGTCAGGGTTAAAAAATGGCAAAAAATAAGGGTAAATTGTCAAGATCAGGGCTGGCTATAAGGCTATCCGCAATAAAGGGGTTTATAGGGCCGAAAGTGAGCCTTGAGCAGTATATGACAGACAGTGAGGTGGCTGCAACAGTATTGTGGGATGCCTATATGAAAGGAGACATAGAGGGTAAAGTTATAGCTGACCTGGGGTGCGGAACCGGAATATTAGGTATAGGGGCTCTGCTGTTAGGGGCAGAAAAGGTGTTTTTTGTTGAAAGTGACAGCTCTGCTGTGGAAAGGGCAAGGGAAAATGCTGAAGATATGGAAAGTGAGGGTTCAAAGGGGTTCTTCCTTGGTGATGTTTCTGATTTTGACAAGAAGGCTGATACTGTAATAATGAATCCGCCGTTCGGGGTCAAAAGTGAGCATTCAGACAGGAGGTTTCTGGAAAAGGCTTTTGAGATCAGCAGGGTTGTTTACAGCTTCCATAAAAGTGAGACAAAAAGATTTATCGAAAGGTTTGCAAAGGATAAGAATTTTGAAACAACGCAGATTATTGATTTTGAATACCCGCTGAAAGCCAGCATGGGATTCCATAAAAAAAGGATTGAGAAGATTAGAGTGAGCTGCTTCAGGTTTGCAAGAAAGTGAGAGTTCTAGCCGGCGGTTATTTTACTTTAAGGATGCTTAACAGTCCCAACCCCATAGTCCCAGCTGGGAATGAGATTTTACCGACGAGAAAATCCGGCTGGGAATATGAGCTGGGACTATGAAAGCGGGAAGGATTAAGAGAAAGATTTTTAAATGGACGTGGCTTCTTAATGCTAAAGCAATTAGAATCTAGTAACGGACTAGATGTAGAGGAGGATAAAAAATGGAGATCAAAATTACTGAAGAAAAAGGAAACAGGCTGGAGTTTGAGATTGATGAAAACGCAGGTTTTCTTAATGCTTTGAAAAAGGAACTGCTAAATGACAGCAATGTGAAGGTTGCAACATACTCAATCAAACATCCTTTAGCTGGAAAGCCTAAGATGATCGTAGAGGCTGACAATCCAAGGAGTGCATTGAACAGCGCTGTAAACAGGCTGAAGAAATTAAACGAAAAGTTTGCGGAGCATGTGAAGAAAGAGATAAAATAAAATGGTTGAGCTTGAGCAGGCTAAGAGGCTTATTAAACTTGCCAGGGATTCTATTTCTTCTTATCTTTTGGGTGAAGATGTTAAGGATGAAAACCTAAAAAAAGAGTTCTCTGATATTAGAGGGGTTTTTGTAACATTAAACAGGGATGGTGAACTTAGGGGATGCATAGGATTTCCTGAAGGGGTCTATCCGCTTTATGAGGGAATAATCAAGGCTGCAAGGAGCGCTGCTTTTTCTGACCCAAGGTTTATGCCTGTTGAAAAGGAAGAGCTGAAAGACATCACTATCGAGATAAGCGTACTTACAAAGCCCATAAGGATAAAGGCAAAAAAGGCTGAGGATTATATTAAAGAGGTAAAGGTCGGAAGGGATGGGCTTATCGTAAGAAGCGGGTATGGAAGCGGATTATTACTGCCGCAGGTCGCTACTGAATATAAGTGGGACAGTAAGGTATTTTTAGAGCAGACATGCGTCAAGGCAGGGATTGATAAGGATAGCTGGAGGGATCTGGGGAATTGCGAGGTATTCAGGTTTCAAAGCCAGGTTTTTAGTGAAGAATCACCTAATGGAAGGGTAAAAAGGGTACTTTGAGTCCCTAACATATATATAGTATATAGGGTAAATGTATTTTTGGAGTATATTTTGGGGGTATTTCTATGTATTGAATTCTTGATGTACAGGCTCTGTAAAGGCTAAATTTTTAGAAAGATTTATATATCAGCATGGTGCCTAAATAAGTAGTATAACGGCAAAATAAACAGCAATTTAAGGCTATTTTATTGAAAAATGGCATATATAAGGGTTAAGAAGATAAGGATAAAGGGAAGGGAATACAGGTATGCTTATCTAGTGGAAAACAGGTGGAAGAAAAGGGTGAGGAAAGGAAGCAAGAAAGGGGCAAGGCAGAAGGTTAAAGGCTACCTGGGAAAGGTTCATGAGTTTCCAAAGGTTGATGAAAAAGGGTTTATGTCTCACTTTGGCGTCAAGGATGTTAAGGGATATTTTGATGCACATAAAGTAAGCAAGGTAATAAGGGACCTGGTAAGGGTTGAGCTGATGAATTACGGATTTGCGGAGAATGGGGATTTTTATTCTAACGGGGATCTGGTCGTATATGTCAGCGATAAGGATTTTTTTATCAGGAACCTTAAGGAAGAGAAAGAAAGAAAGATAGTGATTGTGATGAATGAGGGCTTTCTGTGCAGGGAAACTTTTAGCAGGCTGGTCAACTTCAAAGGCAAGGGGGATGAGAAAGAGATCGGGCTGAGCCTGGGGAATGCTTTGCTTGAGGCAGGGCTTAAGGTTCCTAAAGAGGTGTTTGTGGAGATGGTGGAGAGGTTTGCGGGGAAGTGAAGATTTTGGAGATTAGATGAGAATACTTGGCCTTTAACGGTTTTTTGCTTTGATTGAAATTGAATGTATCGATAGGTTTTTATAAAACAATGGCAATTATGACAATAATATGGACTGGAAAGAATTTTTTAAAACTAACAGATTAACAATTGGGATTCCTATATTGCTATTTATAGGGTTAATTGTATGTGCAGCATTGGACTCAAATATTCATAATGGATTTTACAGTGCCATAAAATCTATTCCAGATACAGCATTATTATATTTTAGTATAAGGAGTTATTGTCCATCGCCAGGAGGTGTCAATACTAATTATTCAGTTCCTTGTACTCCTCCAACATTACCATTCACAATATTAGGATTATTAATAATTTATTTTATTGTATGCACAATAAGATATAACATCATCAGAATAAAAAATAAAATGTAATTCTCTTTTATTTTCCCTAAACAACAACTATTATCAAGCATCAGTAATTCTTGAGTTTTATGGAAGATGAAAATAAGGTTCCTAAACACATAGCGGTTATCCTTGACGGAAACCGAAGGTATGCAAGAAAGCTGGGGATACCTAAATCAAGAGGGCATCTAAAAGGGTTCAATAAGATAAGGGAGCTTTTAGAATGGTGCATGGAGCTTGGAGTTAAGGAGGTTACATTATACTGCTTTTCCACTGAGAACTTTAACAGGGATAAAAAAGAGGTGGATGAACTGTTTGAGCTGTTCAGGAAGAAGATAGGAGAGCTTAAGAAAGACAGGATAATAAAGGAGAACAAGGTAAGGATCTCTGTCATCGGAAGGACAGGGATGTTTCCTGAGGATATGCAGAAAGAGATGAAAGAGATTATGGAGCTTACCAAGGGGCATGAGGATTACAGGCTGAACCTGGCACTGGCTTACGGAGGAAGGAGCGAGATAGTGGATGCCTTTAAGAGAATTATCAAAGCTGGCATCAAGGATGTTGATGAAGATATCATTAAGAAGAACCTGTATCTTCCTGATGATGTGGACCTATTGATAAGGCCTGGAGGAGAGAAAAGGATAAGCAATTTCCTGCTTTACCAGATGGCGTACGGAGAGATCCAATGGATTGACAAGATGTGGCCTGAATTTTCAAAAGAGGATTTCATAGGATGCATTGAGGAGTATAAAAAAAGAGAAAGGAGATTTGGGGGATAAGCAACCCAAAGCCAATTTACTTCTACAATTTTGATGATGAAACAAAGTGAGAGGTATGAAAATTATAAAACAGAAAAAACATAAACCTCAAGGAATCCGGCAATTATGACCAAAAAAAGGGCGAAAATCAATAATAGCAACCCATCAGTTATTATGTGATTGAATTTTTTTGAAAAAAGCTTTTCCCTCAATGCTGCCTTTGAAACTACACCACCTACAATAGCTGCAGATAAATAGCTGGATGCTTCGGTTATTAAGTGCGGCAATAGAGGAATAATAAAAACACCAAAAGAGACCAGTGGATTCTGTGAAGCAGCAGATTGACGTGCAAGAAAGCCAAATATAACACCCCAGGCAGAGGCATTCCATGTTAGGAACAAGATAGAACCTGCACCATAGACCAAGGATAATAAGAAACAAGCAATAAGGATTATGATGTTATTGGCCAGGATGGTGATAAATTCACCATGAAGAACTGCCCCTCCAGCAAGACCAGCAAGCTCTAACTGGCTGGAGAAGATATATTTCACAGCAACTGCCGGCAAGAAAAGAGCATAAAGGGCATAAGCAAAAAAAACGCCCAGAAACAGGAATATATAAATGGCAAAAATATCGCTATGATCCTTAAAAAGCCCTACTATACTTAATTTATTTTTTCTTATTGACTTATTTTCCTCAGACTGCAATAATGAATTAAGGGAAGGAACCAAAAGGACAGATATAAATGCTATTGACATTAAACCAGGATTTTTCCCGAAAATGAGCATTGCAGAACCAACACCTATTAAGGTATATGAAAAAGAGAGTACAAACATAAAAAAGGGCCTTCTTTTTATCCATTGTATTCCAAATAGTTGCTCAAAGACCATTTAATTTACACAGGTTCTTATTTTTTCCTCTGTCCAGGGGTTCTAAAAAAAGAAAAAAGAAAATTCAAAAAAAATTAGGTGCAAGCCCCATCCACGCATCCTGTGAAGTTTCCTGCACATGCAAAGTCAAGGGAGCCATAAACACTGGCAGACATTGTGCAGAAATACTCCTTCAGAATAGAGGAGTCAACACAGTAATCTATATAGGTGTAATACTCCCCATCCTTAAAGCCACTGACAGTTCCCTTAAGACCAAATCCATAGCCACCATCGGTCTCATTACATGAATCAGGCTGAGAACATACACCATTGTCTACCTCGCCATCACAGTCATTGTCCCTGCCATCACATAATTCTGTTGCAGGAGCTACTTCACCAACACAGGCTCCCCATATTCCACCGGTACATGTCTGCGTTCCTGACTGGCATTCACCTGTGTCAGTCCCACAGGACTTGGTCTGCCCATCAACAC
>JAHWHQ010000061.1 GCA_019323195.1 Candidatus Woesearchaeota archaeon
CGCCTGGCCTTTGCCATTGTTTACTCCGTAAACAAGGCAAACAATGGCACAGACGCCTAGGATTTCTATGAGGCCCGCAACAGAATATTTCCTGCGGTTTTGAAAATCATTAATCATTAGGACCTTACGAAAATTATTTAAACAAACCAATAACAATTTTCCTTATAATGGGGACGGATAAAGAAATTAAGGTTGATAAGGAACTAATACGACACATAGCAGAATCTGCACGGATCAGGCTTACTGAAACCGAGATAAAGAGGTTCTCAACACAATTGAAGGAGATCCTTAATGCGTTCTCGCAGCTGGATAAGGTTAATACAGACAATACTAAGCCTTCATTCCAGCCTGTTGAGATGAAAAATATGCTCAGGGAAGATAAGGTAAAGGAATCCTTAACACAGGAAGAGGCTTTATCTAATGCAAAGGAAAAAAAAGAGGGATATTTTAAAGGCCCTATGGCGGTGTAAGATGAATGAACAAAAACAAACAAAAAAAAGGGGAATAATGGTATGCTTAATATTGATAACAGCCATGCTTATAGCCGGCTGCACAGGAGGTAATAAGATGGACAGGAAAACTGCTGTTTTTGAAACGAACAAGGGAACATTCGAGGTAGAGCTTTTTACAGAAAAAGCGCCGATAACAACAAAGAACTTTATAGACCTTTCAGATAAGGGGTTTTATGACGGGCTAATATTCCACAGGGTCATCGACGGATTCATGATACAGGGAGGAGACCCTAACGGCGACGGGACAGGGGGGCCTGGATATACGATAGATGATGAGTTCCATCCAGAGCTAAAGCATGATTCTGAAGGGATACTGTCGATGGCAAACGCAGGACCTAATACAGGAGGGTCACAGTTCTTCATAACACTCGCGCCTACGCCATGGCTTGACGGAAGGCATTCTGTGTTCGGAAGGGTAACAAGCGGGATGGATGTTGTGAAGGCCATTGGAAAGTCTCCAAAGGATTCAAGAGACAAGCCTAAAGAGGATGTCATAATAAACAAGATAACCATAAAGTAAGATAAGATGGATCCAAAAAAGGTCATTGAAGAATGCAGGAAAATAGATAAGGAATACCATTACTTTAATGCTATCAATGAAAAAGCAAAAACAGAGGGTAAGGGAAAACTGGAAGGGATAGCTGTTTCTGTAAAGGACTGCATATGCGTCAAAGGTATGGAATCCAGGGCAGGTTCTAAGATACTGGAAGGGTATAAGCCGGTGTTTGATGCTACTGTGGTTGAAAAGGCTAGAAAAGAAGGAGCGATAATAATCGGCAAGACTGCACAGGATGCTTTTGGCTTTGGAACCTTTTCAGTCAATGTCGGGAAGGGAATGAAGATCCCTTTAAACCCGTTTGACAAGGAAAGGGCCTGCGGAGGGAGTTCAGGAGGAGGAGCAGGATTGACGCAAAAGGCAACTTTCAGGCATATTGCTCTGGGACAGAGCACAGGAGGCTCTATAGCTGCGCCTGCCTCTTTCTGCGGTGTTGTAGGGCTGTGCCCTACCTATGGCAGGGTCTCAAGATACGGCCTTATGGATTATGCTAACAGCCTTGACAAGATAGGGCCTATATCCAAGAATGTTGAGGATGCTGCTTTGATGCTGGAGATAATTGCCGGATTTGATGGAAAGGAAAGTACAACGCTGGATGAGGCTGTCCCAAGATATACTGATTTTCTTAAAAAGGGGATAAAAGGGATTAAGATTGGAGTAATAAAGGAGGCTTTTGGAGAAGGGGTTGATGATGAGGTGAAGGATAAGGTTGAGGATGGCATAAAAAAATTAGAATCGCAAGGGGCAAAAACTGAAAAGATATCTTTGCCTTTAACAGAAAAATATGTAATACCTACTTATTACTTACTGGCTATGTGCGAGGCTTCCACTAACCTTGCAAAATACTGCGGGATGCGGTACGGGGCAGCAGGGACTGTAAAAGGAAACTTCAATGAATACTTCTCAAAGGTAAGGAGCGAGCATTTTAATGATGAAAGCAAAAGGAGGATAATAATAGGAACATTCGCAAGGATGGCAGGATACAGGGATGCTTATTATATCAAGGCGGCAAAGGTAAGGACAAGGATCATCGAGGAGTACAAGAAAGCGTTCAAGAAGGTGGATGTTTTGGTTTCTCCAACAATGCCTTTTACTGCTCCTAAGATAAAGGAGATTGAGAAATTGACGCCTTTGCAGAGCTATACAGCAGACATACTTACAGCCGGGCCTAATCTAGCCGGTCTGCCGCATATATCAATACCGGTCGGTGTTGACAAGAATAAAATGCCTGTTGGCCTGATGCTTACAGGGGATCATCTGCAGGAAGGGAAGCTGATACAGGCTGGGAGCGAGATCGAAAATGGAATTTGAGGAAAAGAAGATAGTCTACTTCACTAAACCAGGGGAAGAGAATACTGAAAAAACGCTTGAGCTGGCAGCAGAATATGCTAAATCCAATAATATAAAAACAATAGTCATCGGGTCAGCAAGAGGGGAGTCTGCGATGAAGCTGAAGGAAAAGGCTCCTGAGCTGGAGGTTATAGATGTCGCTTATGCAGAAGGTGTCTCGCATAAGGAATCGTTGGCTGCATTTAAGGAGAATAAAGCCAGGATCGAGGAAAAGGGGATAAGGATCGTGAGGTGCACGCATGCTTTCAGCGGCATAGACAAATGCCTGTTCAGGAAATTCGGGACCCTGATGCCTAATGTCCTTATAGGGGAGACATTGAAACTAATATCTGAAGGGGTCAAGGTTGCTGTCGAGTGTGCGCTTATGGCAGCAGATGCAGGGGCTGTAAAGCAGAAAGAAAAGATACTGGCGATAGGGGGGACATCGCACGGGGTTGACACATGCTTGCTTGTTGAGCCTTCAACAACATCCAATTTTTTTGAGTTTGGAATACTTGAGATAATATGCATACCAAGGTACGGGGGGCTGGCTCATGGATAGTTTTAAGTCAGAGATAGTGGTAGGCCTGGAGGTGCACATAGAGCTGAAGACAGAGTCAAAACTGTTCTGCGGATGCAGAAGGGCAGGCAAAGAGGATGAGAAGCCAAACACAAGAACATGCCCTGTCTGCTTAGGGCATCCAGGCTCGAAGCCTGTACTGAACAAGAAGGCTGTTGAATATGCTATAAAGCTGGCTTTGGCAGCAGGCTCAAGGATATCTCCTGAGCTGATATTTTCAAGGAAGTCTTATTTCTATCCGGACATGTCAAAGAACTACCAGATCTCACAGTATGAAATACCTCTGGCAACAGAAGGAAGGATAAGATTAGAGAACGGAAAGGAGATCGGCCTGGTGAGGATCCATATGGAAGAAGACCCTGCAGCTTTGGTGCATCCTGCAGGGATGAAGGATTCTAAGTTTGTACTTGTTGACTATAACAGAAGCGGGGACCCTTTGGTAGAGGTCGTGACAAAACCTGAACTGACAAGCCCCGGAGAGGCACGGGACTTTATGAAGCAGCTTATAACAATACTTGAATACCTGGAGATATTTGATCCTGATGACTGCATCATAAAGGCAGACGCTAATGTATCGATAAAGGAAAGCGGCTATGCAAGGGCTGAGATAAAGAACATTACAGGGTTTAAAGAGATAGAGAGGGCATTAAATTACGAAGTTGCAAGGCAGAAGAAGGATGTCAATGAAGGCAGGAAGATAGTGCAGGAGACAAGGGCATGGGATTCTGAAAAAGGCATTACGTTCTCTTTAAGGACAAAAGAGACAGAGGCTGACTACGGCTATATCGTTGACCCTGATTTGGTAAAAATCGAACTTACAAAAAAATGGCTGGATGAGATCAGGAAAACTGTCCCTGAGCTGGCTCATGAGAAGCTTAGGAAATTTACAGAAAAGCACGGGATAAAGGAGGAGATGGCAAAGGTCATATCAAAAGATAGGGCTTTGGCGGAGATGTTTGAGGCTGTCTCTACAGCGGTCAACCCTGAGCTGGCAGCAAAATGGATAAGAAGGGAACTTACAAGGGTCTTAAACTATAACAAAAAAAGATTAAGCCAGACAGGGATCAAGGAAACGCATATGATCGATCTATTAAAATTAATCGAAGAGAAGAAGATAACTGAGACAGTGGCGCAAAGGATAATAGAGAAGCTGGTTGAAAAGCCTTTTGATATAAATGAGTATGTCAGGAAAGAAGGATTAGGGGTGGTCTCTGATGCAGGAGAGCTGGAGAAGATATGCAGGGAGGCTGTAAAGGAAGGGGCTAAGGCGGTTGAGGACTATAAGTCAGGGAATGAGAAGGCGCTGAATTTTGTTATTGGAAGGGTCATGGCAAAGACAAAAGGAAAGGCTGAGCCTAACGCTGTAAGGGAGATAATCAGGAAGATTATCGGGTAATTTGATTTTTTCTTATTACTTTAGTGTGATAGCAAGATTTAAGAAGTGGAGAATAATCCCTTTTGTATATGGCAGGGAATTTAGATAAATTCATAAACGTTGAAACAACGGTGGAAATTCATGATGCAGAAAAAAGGCCATATAATTCTGAAGAGATAGTTCAGCTTGCTAAAAATTACTTGAGTCTATTAGAAAAGAAATTAACAGAGATTAGTAGACTTTATGTGAAATTGCAGAGAGATTGTAATTCAGAGAAAGAAAGGGCTGATAATATTACAAGGGAGCTAGAAGAGCAAAAAACTGAAAACAATTATCTTAGGGAAGAGATTGAGAGGCTAAAAGAAAATTCAACAGGAAACCCTAATCTAGAAGAAAGGTGCACAGAGTTAAATAAAAAGAATAAAGATTTAATGACAGAGAATGAAGAGTTAAAGAAAGAAAATAAAATATTAAGGAAGAAGGAAAACCAAGACCTTGATATGAAAGTAGCACCTTGTGTCTTGCCTGAAGGATACAAAGTAGAGGTTAAAATAAATGAAAAAATGTATGAATTAGAAAAAGTCCCATCTACTTTGATCACTGAAACACCAGATGAGATTTTTATATATAATCAGAATACAAAAGATAAAAAAGAATATATAATAAAGAATGGGGTAGAAAAATTCAGCTTTAGTAAACTAGCACTTGTACCATTTGGAAAGTTTAAAGTTGGATTATTTCCTTGTGTTAATATATGCTACAATATTGTTAAGAATGTTCTTGTTGAGGGAGGGGAATTCAAGGAGGAGGATAAAGGTTTAAATAGGCAATATTACAATAAAAACTATAAAAGAGAAGATGGAGATATAAATGTTTCAGTAACCTTTGCAAGTACAATAAATTTTTCCAACTTACGCTACTCCAAAGATGAATATTTTCTTAAATTCTGCAAAGAGTACTTAAAAAAAAGGGTTTAAGTCTTTCTTAGAGAATGTATTTATTAGGACTAAAATACTCAAGACAGATGGCTTTGCCAGTCTTTTAAAATAAAGCTGGACAGTTCCATGCAGACAGCTAAAGCAGAATTCTCAGTAACCCTGTAAGAGTCGGCAAAGGTTATTATCAGGAGATCATTCTTCTTATACTGGAATAGATAATTTAACTGTGATGTGTCTATGATGTCCTGCTCTGCCTGGGGAAGGAAGAGGTTCTTGTCGAACCTGAACAATAATGCGGCTTCTGCGCTGTTTTTTATCGCGATGTCCCTTTCCTTGAATGATATCTGCTTATTGCAGTTTTTTACAAGGAGGGCTGCTTTTTTTAGTTTTGGATGTAATTGGTCATAACTTATCCTTTTCGGGCCTTCGATACTTTCCCTTAAATTATTCAGGAAGATGGTTCCTTTTTCACTCAGGAAGTGGCCCTGCCTTTTTGAGCTGATCAGATTATTATCTTTTAGTATATCAAGGATGGTCCTTATTGTTCCTTCGCCTAACTCCAGTTCTGAAGAGAGCTTTTCCCTTGAGACCGGCTCTTTGATCAATAAGAATGCCCTTAGAAGATCGTAATTGCTGAAGTTGGAGATATTACCCACCATCTTAAAGATGGAAAACTTTATATAGTATTTAAATTTTCCTATTGGATGTTATATCCAACACAATAAAACATGGGGGAGAAATTGATGAAAAAAACAATCTTATTTACGGCAGTATTCTTAATGCTGATATTAAGCGTAAATGCTTATCCTGAAAGGATCGTCTCTGCAGCGCCAAGCAATACAGAGATATTGTTTGCCCTGGGCCTAGGGGATAAGATCGTGGGGGTTACTGAGCACTGCAATTACCCTCCTGAAGCTGAGGAGAAGCCAAAGGTTGGCGGGTTTTATACCCTTAACATAGAGACTATCGTCTCGTTAAACCCGGATATGGTCTTTGCTACTACAGGCGTTCAGGCGCAGGCTGTCGAGACCTTAAGGGACCTTAACATAACAGTCTATCAGGTTGATATAAGCTCTATAGATGAGATATTGACAGAGATAGAGAATATAGGGGATGTTACCGGGAAAAAAAGCGAAGCAAAAGCGCTTGTAGCAGGCCTGCACAATAGGATAGATAGGGTTGAGGATAAAACTGATGAGCTGCAGGAGAATGAAAAGCCTAAAGTATACATAGAGATATGGAAATACTGGACCAGTGGGAAGAATACCTTTGCGTATGACCTAATTAAAAAAGCTGGAGGCAAAAATGTTTTTGACATTAATCAGGGATGGTTTGAAACAAACGCTGAGAATGTTATCAATGCGAACCCTGACGTAATACTGTTAGCTTATCATGGGGAGGATGTGGGACCTGAAGAGGTCAGGTCAAGAGAAACCTTTGAGCTTATCAATGCTGTGAAGAACAATAAGATATACAGTATAGGCTCAGATGCTATAGTGAGAGAGGGACCTAGGATTGTTGATTCGCTGGAAGAGATTGCCTTAATACTGCATCCCGGCCTGATGAATTCCTTCTCTATCGAGCCTACAACGCTTACATTAAGAGGCGACCTAAACAGCGAGGTTTCCGGGGAATTTTCACTCAGAAATACAGGGATAGATGATGAGCAGATAACAATCTCTTCTGATATAGATGCAAGATATGATATTACATTTTCTCAGGAGAGCTTTACCTTGGGAAAAGATGAGTCAAAGGCTATAACAGTAAATGCATTTATACCTAAAGATGAAGAGATCAAAACAGGACTACTAGGGACAATATACATTACAGGAAGCGAATACTCTAATTCCCTGCTGCTTTACCTAAGCCCTAACAATAACCTTAGGATAGAGGATATTGACGCTTATGTAGACGGAAACAAAGATTCAGGGGCTGATGAGAACGGAGGAAAGATAGATAATGTCCTGCCAGGATCGACCATCAAGCTTAACATAAAAATAAAGAATGACCATGAAAAGGATATTAAAATAGAGGATATAACTGTTACAGGAACATTAGCTGACATCGAAGGGGGGGATATAGAGGAGGAGAGCGATGGGTTTGACCTGAAAGCAGGTAAATCTGAAGAGGTAACATTAAGCTTTACCATCCCTCTTGATGCTGAAGAGGATGATTATGAGCTTGAATTAAGCGTTGAAGGGGAGGATGAAAATGGCGCTGAATATTCATCATCTGTAAAGCTTAAGGTTGAGATTGAAAAGGAAAAAAACAGTGTTGTCATCATATCTGCCAAGGTGCATCCTAAACCTGTCGGATGTTACAGAGACATTGAGATCAGTTCTGAGATAATAAACCTTGGAAAGGATGATGAGGATGTAAGGCTGTTAATCTCAGGCCCGGAACTGGGGATCAATATCGAGGAGAATTTTGAGATTGAGGAAGAGGAAGCTGCTAAGAAGGATTTCTCTTTGAATGTTGATAAGGATGTTACTAAGGGAACCTATAATATCGAGGTTTATGCTTATTATAAGGATGGTGATAAATCAGACAAGCAGGCTGTTGAGCTGACTGTGGAGGACTGCGAAGAAAGAACAGCTTCTAATAATGAGATACTTTTAACACAAAACCAGGAGATGGATGAAGAGATAGGGAATTCAAAGGAAAAGACAGAAAATCCTGACATCATTGCAGATGCAGAAAAAACCAATACTAACAATGAAATAGGAAGAATCTTTCCCTATGCACTCCTGGGAGGGGTTCTTATGGTCCTTGTGGTATTAATCTGCACCTTAACCATTATCATTCTAATGAAAAATGCGAGAAATAAAAAATAAAAGGCTGTTTTTGGTTGTGCTGGTGTTTTTACTAATCTTGGTCTCTGTAATATGCATAAGCATCGGGCCTGTTAAGATCAGCTTAAGAGAGACAGCAGGGATATTACTTTCGCCTTTATTAGGAAAAGATGCTTCTGGCGGGATTAATCCTACCAATGCTACTATAATCCTAAGGATAAGGCTTCCACGGATCATCATGGCTATAATAACAGGAGCTGCATTATCAGTTGCAGGGGTGGCGTTCCAGGCCTTATTGAGGAACCCTTTGGCAGACCCTTATGTTCTGGGGGTTTCGTCAGGGGCAGCGCTGGGGGCATCTGTGGCGATAGCATTTGGCTTATTATCCTTAATACCTTTTTTTGGCTTTATAGGGGCATTAGCAACAATGTATATTGTCTATCTGCTTGCAAAGACTGGAAGCAGGATATCGGTAACATCACTTATCCTTGCAGGGGTTGTTATGGGGGCGTTCCTGTCATCACTTATATCTCTTATAATGGCCTTGCTTGGAGATGACATGCATAAGGTAATGTTCTGGCTGATGGGATCGCTGGCATATACAGATACAAAGCTTGCATCCATCGTATTTGCGCTTGTGCTATTAGGGACAGCAGTTATATATCTCTTATCAAGAGACCTGAACCTTATCCTACTAGGAGAGGAGCCTGCACAGCATCTTGGAGCAAATACTGAACTGGTAAAGAAGGTCTTATTTGCATCTGCCTCGCTTATAACAGGGGCTGTTGTTTCGGTTACAGGGCTGATAGGATTTGTTGGATTAATAATACCGCATACTGTAAGGCTCTTGATAGGGCCAAAACATAATACCCTGATAGTCGGCTCTGCCCTGGTAGGGAGCATTTTTTTGATTATTGCAGATACTGCTGCCAGGACAGTTATAGCTCCGGCAGAGATACCTATTGGGGTTATAACAGCCCTTGTAGGAGCGCCGTTTTTCCTTTTTTTATTAGTGAAGAAGAAGAAAGGTATGAAGAATATTTCGGTATAGGAGCTTCATCCATAAAATGATAGAAATAAAAAATGTTGATTTCAGATATGGAATGCAATTAATACTTGACAATATAAGCCTAAAGGTTGAGAAAGGGGAATTTATAGGAATAATAGGGCCTAACGGCTCTGGAAAAACCACCCTGCTGAGGAATATATGCAGAATCCTAAAGCCCTATAAAGGGATTGTTGTTATAGATAATAAAACAGAACATAAGCCTAAAGAGCTTGCAAGGAAGCTGGCTGTTGTATCGGACATATCACCTGACTTTAATTTTAATGTTCTTGATACTGTGCTGATGGGAAGAGCGCCGCACCTGGGCTTTCTTGAAAGCGAAAAGGAAGAGGATATTAAGATTGCTAAAAGGGCTATGGGGCTTACTAATACACGATGCTTGGCAGATAAGTGCATGGATGAGCTTAGCTCCGGAGAAAGGCAGAGGGTCTTAATCGCGCAGTGCCTAACGCAGGAGCCTAAGATAATACTTTTAGACGAGCCGACATCGCACCTGGACATAAACCACAGCATAGAGATACTGGACCTGATAAACGGGCTGAACAAGGAGAAGAAGATAACTGTTATGACCATACTGCATGACCTTAACCTGGCTGCACAATACTGCGACAGGCTGATCCTGCTGGAGAAAGGGAAGGTCTTTTGTTCAGGACCTGTTGAGAAGGTTATTACTGCAGAAAACATAAAAAAGGCCTATGATATAGATGTTAATGTCAAAAAGGATGATGTTTCAGGGAAATTGATAATACATCCGTTCAAGAAAAGAAGAAATGCGGCTGATAAAAGCAGGGTTCATATAATAGGGGGCTCTGGCAATGCTATCTACTTAATGAATGGACTTACAGAAAGGGGATATAGGGTAAGCACTGGGGTGGTAAATATAGGTGATAGTGATTATACAGCTGCGCAGGCATTAGAGCTGGCTATGGTCAAAGAGAAGCCGTTTTCTCATATAAGCAGCGCAAATCTTGAAAAAAATATTTGTTTGATTAAAGAGTCTGAGCATGTGGTGCTGGCTAATATCCCGATCGGGCTTGCTAACATAAAGAATCTAGAGGCTGCTGGCTCAGCAAAAAAACTTATCATCGTGGAAAAAGAGCCTATTGAGGAAAGGGATTATACAAATGGGATGGCAGTTAAGCTATATAATGAACTGAAGAAGAAAGCTGTTGTTGTCAGTGATGAAAGATCAGCTATTGAGGTGATTGAAAAATGAATGAAGAACACAATAAAAAAGCTGTTGCATTATGGAGCGGGGGTAAAGATGGATGTATGGCATGCTTTAAAGCGATGAATAGTGGTTATAGTGTCGAATATCTGCTTAATTTTATATTAAAGGGCTCAAACCGTTCAATCTCCCATCAATTGAACAAAGACGTATTAGTAAAACAATCAGAGGCGTTGGGAATAAAACTTATCCAGGAAGAATCTGAATGGGAAAAAGGCGAAGAGATATACATAAAAACATTTTCTCATCTAAAAAAGCAGGGAGTAGATTATGCCATCTTTGGAGATATTTTCCTTAAGGAACATTATGACTGGCTAAAGAGGGTGAGCATTGCCTCAGGGCTTATCCCTGTATTTCCGTTGTGGGGGCTTAAGACAGAGAATATAATAACTGAACTCTTAGATAAGGGATTTGAAACAGTGATCATAAACCTAAAATACGACCTATTTGGAGAAGAATGGCTTGGGGAAAAAATAAGCCAAGAATTCATTGATTATCTGACCAAGAATGGCCTGGATCCTTGCGGTGAATATGGTGAATACCATACTTTTGTAACTGGCGGCCCTATTTTTAATAAAAATGTTGAGATAACCAAATCAGTCAAATCTATCAAAAACAATCCACATAAAATAAGGACACTTGATATCTTAGAGTGCAGGTTAGTCAAAAAATGAGCTTAACAATAATCTTACTTGCAATATTGCTTGACTTCATACTTAGAGAGCCGCCTGAAATAAGGTTTCATCCTCTTATTTTTCTGGGCAACCTTATGAACGGAACATGGAGAAGATTCAAGAATAAAAATCCCCTTATTGAGAGGATAAACGGGGTGGTGTATGCGCTGCTATTTATTGTTCCAATAACGCTTGTCTTGTTTTTTTTGAGTAATTTTCTCATCTCTGTCAACAGGCTTGTCTATGCTGTATTTGCTGCATTGTTATTAAACTACTGCATCGCCATATCATCTTTTTATGACTGCGCAAGGCCTGTCATAAAGGCATTAAGGAAGAATGATATGAAGAAAGCAAGAGAAGCAGTTAAGTTCTTTGTGACAAGAGAAACATCCAAGCTGAATAAGGAGCAGATAGTTTCAGCGGTTGTTGAATCTATAGGAGAAAATATATGCGATGCATTGATAGCGCCATTATTCTATTTCTTATTGTTCGGGATAGCAGGGGCTGCTGCAATGAAGATCATAAACCTTCTTGACGGAACAATAGGGTATAAAACAAAGGATAAAAAGAACATCGGATGGTTTTCAGCAAGGCTTGATGACATTGCACAGTTCATCCCTGCAAGGATAACGGGGATTCTGATATTAATGATATCAATATTCATAGGTAACCTTAAGAATACGTTCAGGATACTGAAACGGGACAGGAACAAGGATGACGGGATAAACTCTGGATGGACTATTGCAGCTATGGCAGGGATCCTTAACGTGCAGCTTGAACGGCCGAATACATATATAATGGGGGATAAGAAGGAAAGGCTCAGCACAAAGAAGATAGACAAGGCCTTATCACTTATACCATTGACATTAATTTTTTTCCTTACCATATTTTTTGTTTTGCGGGGAATGATATAAACTACAAATATGAGGTATTAAAATGAAAAAGGCATTAGAAAGGCTAAATATAACAAGGCAGGAGATGGAGGATACTGCGTTTGAGCTTTATGTAGGGCCAAAAAAAGAGGCAGCTAAAAAAAGGTTCAGGGAAATACTTGAGAGGGAGCTTAACAACATCAACATCCAGTCTCTGCTGTGGGCAGGGATAATGCTGCAGGAGAAGATTGAGAAAGAGATGCCTGAACTGAATGAAAAAGACCCCTGTAATCTAGTTGCTGACGAGATCTTAGGGATGAACATAGCTAACTACATAAACGGAACAAACGCTATATTCGAGTTTTACAGGTATGACAGGAAAAAGCCGGGAATATTATCTAAACTTGATCCTTTTATAGATGACATAATAGGGGGCTTAATAGCAGGGATCATGTCAAGGATCTATGAGGATATTTTTGACGAAGAATGATAGACAAAAACTGCAGGCATTACCCATGCCATAAGGATATAGAGGATTGCAGATGGTGCTTTTGCCCAATCTACCCTTGTTTTAACGGAACAACAAAAGGTAAGCTGATAAGAAGAAGCGACAATAAGAGCCTGGTATGGTCATGCATAAACTGCACATGGCCGCACAGGAAAGAGAATTCAGAAAGATTAAAGGGTTACGGGCTTAACAGCATATCAGGGTTGTATAACAAAAAGATAGAACTCCTTAATATGAGGGTAAGGGATAGCGGGAATCCAGAAAGGGCTATTGAGGTGTTGAAGAAAATAAAGGGTATTGATAACTTTCTTCTGCTTAATGCAGAGCAAAAAAATAAGATACTAGAGCTAGAGAGAAAGGAAGAAAGGAGAACAGGAAGGATCAATCTAGGTGTTAGAGAGGCTATTTACAGGAAGAATACTGTCTGCTGCTCGCATGATGACTCGTTTAGGGAACCTCCAATGGCTGTTGTTATCGGGGTGAATAAAAGAGAGATAGTCGGAGAGCAGAATAATGATGGGTTTAGGTTTTACGGACAGAATAAAGAGATGGAGGGGTATGTGCTTCCAGGGCTGCCGTTCCCTGAGTTAGATAAGGCTGGTAAGAATGTTGTCTCTTCCTCGCCATGTTATGAGTCTGACGCTTATTTAAGAGAGATGATAAAAATAGGAGATGATGAAGCTACATTGCTGCTGGGTTTTGATTGAGATGGCATCAATAATGATACAGGGTACTGGGTCAGGGGTAGGAAAAAGCGTGATAGCTGCTGCATTATGCAGGATATTTGCAAATGAGAACTATAAGGTTGCCCCATTTAAGTCACAGAACATGGCCCTTAACTCCTATATAACAGAGGATAAGGGGGAGATGGGAAGGGCGCAGGCTGTGCAGGCGTTTGCTGCCAGAAAAAAGCCAAGGGTTGAGATGAACCCTGTATTGTTAAAGCCAAAGGAGGATAAGAATGCGCAGGTAATAGTCTTGGGTAAGGCAGTGGGGGATAAATCTGCATTAGAGTATGACAGCTATAAAAGGTCGCTCATCAGAATAATAAGGGATGCGTTCAATAAGCTGGAAAATGAGAATGATATTGTTGTGATTGAGGGAGCAGGGTCGCCTGCTGAGGTTAACCTTAAAGCAAGGGATATCGTGAACATGAAGATGGCGGAGATAGCAAACTGCCCTGTCATCCTGGTGGCAGATATTGACAAGGGAGGGGCTCTTGCTGCAATCGTCGGAACACTGGAGCTTTTGACAAAAAAGGAAAAAGAAAGGGTTAAGGGAATCATAATAAATAAGTTCAGGGGTGATATCTCCCTGCTGGAGGATGGCCTTAGGTATGTTGAGAGAAAAACAAAAAAGCCAATTATTGGGGTTATACCATATTTTAATGATATCAAGATAGAAGAGGAGGATTCCCTGGCTGAATACCAGCTGAATAATGATCATGATCATAATAATACTCAAGAGGGAATAAACATTGGGGTAATATGGCTTCCGCACATGTCAAACTTTACTGATTTTGATGCTCTTGAGAAAGAGGAGGATGTTTCAGTGAGGTATGTTAAGGAGGAAAAGGGGTTATGGGGGATGGATGCCATAATTATCCCTGGAACAAAGAATTCTGTAAGTGACCTGCTGTATCTTAAAGAATCAGGGTTATATGATGCTATAAAATCATTTAAGGGAAATATCATAGGGATATGCGGCGGGTTCCAGATGCTCGGGACAAGGCTTATCGATAAGGAGGGGATGGAATCAATGCATGGAAGCGTGGAGGGTTTAGGGTTATTAAACATTGAAAGCTCTTTTGAAAGGGAAAAGATAACAAGGCAGGTGAAAGGAAGGATAATAAAGAGCAGGCATGTTGTTGAAGGGTATGAGATACACATGGGAAGGACTAAGGGGATAGAGGAAAAACCCTTTATAGAGCTGGAAGATGAGGGTTATGACGGGGCTGTAAGCAGCGATGAGAGGGTTTTCGGGACTTACCTGCACGGGATC
>JAHWHQ010000062.1 GCA_019323195.1 Candidatus Woesearchaeota archaeon
CCTTTATTTTCACTTTATCCCTCTCAAGAGTTCTTCATTATTTTTTATCTCTTCCCCTATCGTGCTTACCTCTCCATGCCCGGGGTAGAGCTTAGTCTTAGACGGGATATCTCTTAATCTCTTAAGTGAACTAAGAAGATCATTCATATCTCCTCCTGGCAGGTCAACCCTCCCTATGCCGTTTTTGAATAACGTATCCCCGCTGAAAAGGCACCCTTCAAGCATATAACAAACCCCCCCCGGAGTATGTCCTGGAGTATACAGCACATCCATCCTGAAGTTCCCAAGCTCTATAGGTATCTTTACCTTATCAACAAAATTATCCACCTCAGGAATTGTTATCTTATTATTGGAGCCGTCAAAAAGCCTCAGATAAAGGTTTGCTTTTTTCATTATTTTCATATCCGCTGAATGCAGGTAAAAAGGTACATTGAGCCTTTTTCTCAGCATCTCTACTGCACCTATATGGTCATAATGGCCGTGCGTATTCAGGATTGCAAGAACATCTAGCTTATTATCTCCTATATAATTTATGATCTTCTTTCCATCGCTTCCAGGGTCAATAATCACGCACTCTCTCTTTTTATTGCTCACAACATAACAGTTCTCTTTCCACATCCCGTTTACTGCCCTTTCAACTACGCACATTAAATCCCACCCAGTTCAAGGGTTTGTCCTGTTATCATCCTGCTTTTTTCAGAGATTAATATGTCGATAGCATTTGAAATATCCTCAAAATTTAACCTTGATGCCCCTTCTTTCAGTATATTTGAGATTACATCATCATTCAGTTTTTCAATCATTCCGCTCTTGTCTACTAATGACAACCTTATGGTATTGACTGTTATCTTCTCTGAAGCAACCTCTTTGGACAGAACCTTGGAAAACTGCTCAACAGCTGCTTTTGATGCGCTGTATATAGAATTCCCCTTAGAACATAAAGGAACAGCGATTGTAGACATGTTTATGATCCTCCCATGGCCCTCTTTCCCCATAAGCTTTAACGCCTCCCTTGAGCAGAGAAATGTCCCGATAAAGTTCGTTTCAAAAACCTCCTTTGCGGTCTTAGCAGGGGTAAGAAGGGCAAAGTTCATGGAAAAAATCCCTGCATTATTCACCAGGAAATCAATTTTTTTACATGTCTTTCTGATCTCAGAAAACATCTTTTTTACCTGCTCTTCATCAGATATGTCCAGGCAGAAATGTTTATAGTTTTCCAGCCCCAGATCAGCATTTGTACGGCTGCACCCTATGACACTCAGCCCTTTTTTGGCGTAATACTCTGCCAAATACCTGCCTATGCTCCTGCTGGTTCCGGTAATGACCATTACCTTATTGTTCATTTTATTCTTTTGCCAAAAGGGATGCTATATAATCGGCAAGCGTTTTGATTGTGCTGAACGGGTTGTTTTTCTGCGAAAAGGCATCCTCATGGGCCAATGTAAGGGTCTTGCCCATCTCTTCCTCTATCTTTTCCTCTGTTGCTGTGATGAACCTGATGAATGTAAGTGAATTCAGGCCCCCTGAGCCGCCAAATAACCCGGTATCAGGGGATTTCTTGAGTTTGCTTTCTTCAGGCCTCCCTTCATTGATCTCATCAACAACCTCATAGATCAGCTTTAGTATTTTATCTTCCATTTTCCAGTTGCTCACCCCCTTTATACTAAAAATATAATGATTTATACCTTTATGTAATACTCCTGGAGATATCTGCTCCTTATTTAAATCTTTGGTTTGAAATAATAAATTATTTAAATGTACCTCTAATCTTAGGATAGGAGGTGTTTTAAGATCAAAGATATGTTTACAGCCTATTACAAGGATATGCTTAAGATCAGGTATTTCGAGGAGAAGATAGACTTTCTTTTTAGCCGTGGCAAGATCCATGGAACTGCCCATTCCTGTATCGGCCAGGAGGCAGTTGCAGTAGGCGCATGCGCAGCGTTAAAAAAAACAGATTTCATAACCAGCACACACAGGGGTCATGGCCACGCTATTGCAAAAGGCCTGGACATAAAAAGATTCATGGCAGAGCTGGCAGGAAAAGCCACTGGCTATTGTGCAGGGCGCGGAGGTACGCAGCATAGCGCATCCATAGAGCATGGTTTCCTGACAAACGGCATAACAGGCGGTATGTCTCCTGTTGCAGCCGGCCTGGCATTATCTTTCAGGATGAAAAAAACAGGGCAGGTTGTACTTTGCTTTTTTGGTGATGGTGCTGTTAATGAAGGCCATGTGCAGGAAACACTAAATATCTCTGCAGTATGGAACCTTCCAATAGTATTTATCTGCGAGAACAACCTCTATGCTATGTCAACCCCCGTGAAAGAGGCGATGTCAGTCAAGGATATAGCAAAAAGGGCAGAATCCTATGGTATGCAGGGTTATATAATTGACGGCAATGATCTTTTATTGGTAAAGAGAATTACTGAAGAAGCTGTCGAAAATGCAAGAAAAGGCAATGGCCCGTCATTCATTGAATGCAAGACCTACCGCTGGAAGGGGCATTCCAAGAATGACAGATGCATGTACAGGACAAGGGAAGAGGAGAACGAATGGAAATTAAAAGACCCTATACAGAGGTTCAGGGAAAAGCTTTTGCATGATAATATTGCCGGTGAAAAAGACCTTGACATTATTGAAGAAAAAGCAAAAGATGAGGTTGAAAAGGCAGCAGATTTTGCGCTTAGCAGCCCAGAAACAAAGCCGGACACGCTTTATGATAACCTATATGCCTGAAGCTAAAAATGAGACAGATAATGTATATTGAAGCTATAAGGGAAGCATTAAGGGAAGAATTAAACAGGGATAAGGATGTCTTTTTGCTTGGAGAGGACATTGGGGAATATGGAGGCGCTTTTGGCGTTACCCGTGATTTGTTCAGCGAGTTTGGGCCAGAAAGGATAAGGAACACCCCCATGTCCGAATCAGCGATAACAGGTATTGCTGCAGGAGCCGCCATCAACGGCCTAAGGCCTGTAGCAGAGCTTATGTTCATGGACTTTATCACATTAGCGATGGACCAGATACTTAATCATATGTCCAAATTCAGGTATATGTATAATGGCCAGGTAAAAGTTCCTGTTACGATAAGGACGCCTGCAGGAGCAGGGCGCGGTTACGGCCCAACACACTCCCAAAGCCTGGAGGCATGGCTTATGAATGTTCCCGGGATCAAGATAGCTGCCCCTTCAACGCCGTATGATGCCAAGGGGTTGCTGAAATCTGCTATACGCGATGATAACCCTGTAGTCTTCATCGAGAATAAATTACTTTATGCTAAGTCAGGGGAAGTTCCTGAGAAGGACTATACCCTTGAATTTGGAAAAGCTGCGATAAGAAGAGAGGGTACAGACATAACCCTAATTGCGCATTCAGGTATGAATGCTCTTGCCATGGAAGCGGCCATAGAGCTGGAGAAGGAGGGTATCAGCGCAGAGGTTATCGATCCCAGGACGCTGAAGCCTTTGGATATTAAGACCATTACCAACTCCATAAAAAAGACCCATAAGGCTGTCATAATAGAGGAAGGCTGTAAGCTTTGCGGCATTGGCGCTGAGATAGCATCCCAGATCATTGAGAACGCATTTGGCCATCTCGATGCCCCTGTCAGAAGGATAGCTGCAGCAGATGTCCCTATTGCCTGCTGTCCTTCCCTTGAAAGGGCTGCTATCCCAAGCAGGGAATCAATAATCAAAGCCGTGAAGGAGATAAAAGATGTTTGAGGTAATAATTCCAAAGATTGAGGCGAACACAGAAGAGGTTACAATAGTCAGATGGCTGAAAAACGAAGGTGATAAAGTTGAAAAGGGAGAGCCTCTTCTTGCAATCGAGACCGCAAAAACAGTCATGGATATTGAAGCAGAGCAGTCAGGCTTTTTAAGGAAAATCTTGTCAAAAGAAGGAGAAAAAGTCCCTGTCCTGAAGCCCGTTGCCCTTCTGGAATGAAATGGCGGCTAAAAGAGAAAAACCCTTATATTATTGTTATAAATCTTTTCTTTTAAACCAATCGACAAACAACCTAATCCCCTCTTCTATCTTCACTTTAGGCTTATAGCCCAATAATCTTTTTGCCTTGTCAATGTCTGCGAATGTAACATCCATATCCCCTTTTTGTTCAGGTATATGTCTTATCTTTGCTTTTTTGTCTAGCCCTTTTTCTATAAGCTCTATCAGGTGATTCAATTCCACAGGATTATTATCCCCCAGGTTTATTATCTCAAAATTAAGGTCTTTATTCAAAGCCGATACTATCCCTTTTACTATATCCTCTACATAGGTGTAGTCTCTTTTGGATTTTCCATTTCCAAAAACCTCGATCTCCTTATCATCTGATATGAGTCTTGTGAATTTATGTACTGCCATGTCCGGCCTTCCTCTTGGGCCGTAGACTGTAAAGAACCTTAGGCATACTATTTGCATTTTGTGCATTAGGTTGTAATATCTGCACAGCACCTCGCCGGTTTTTTTTGTTTTTCCATAAGGGTTTATCTGCCTGCTTGTTTCATCCTCTTCAGAAAAAGGGATTTTTTCATTTGCCCCGTAAACTGAAGAGGATGAGCTGAATACAAGCTTCTTTATCCCGTACTTTCTTGCTAATTCAAGCATTATTAAAGTACCCCCTACATTAACATCCTCATATATCTTAGGGTTTATTACTGACGGCCTCACGCCTGTACGCGCAGCCAGGTGGACAACCTTTTCAGGTTTTTCCTTGCTGAATATAGAGTCCATCTCGCTGTAATTAAGGATATCTGTCCTGTAGACCTTGAAGTTGGGGTTCTTGAGCAGGCTCTGGATATTGGCTTCTTTTATCTTAGGGTTGTAATAGTCATTAAAATTATCTATGCATATCACCTTATTCTCCTTAACCAGTGAATCACATAGGTTAGACCCTATAAATCCTGCTCCTCCAGTTACAAGCACTTTCATATTAAATCATCTCTAGTTAGTTGTGTACCAAAAACATAATGTGTCGGGGTGGGCTACTAGCTTTAGTTGTGTGGCAGTGGGGAGGCTCAAATTCAAAACATTGTTTTGAATCTTCTTAAATCCTGCTCCTCCAGTTACAAGCACTTTCATCTTAAATCATCTCCTCCCATAACAATAATCACCCCATATTTTTAACCTTCTAATAAAGTATTAACACCAGTTTTATCACCCTGTTAAAATAGAATCATTTATATATTTTACCCAATTGCATGATGGAGTCGTATTTTAAGAGAGGTTATTTAACTATAAATAAAAAATGAACGCCTGTATCGTAACCTATGAGTTTCCTCCTGAGGTAACTTCCGGATTTTCAAGAACCGCCTATAATCTTGTTGATTACCTTTCAAATGAGAACAATAAGGTAACTGTTGTTACTTCTTCAGAAAAAAGAGATACCCTGATTGTAAATAAAAATCTTACAATTATATACCTTCCAAGAATTAAAAACCTTTCTCAAAGGGTGAAACGGCTATTTTTTCTGAAAGAATTGGACAAATTCTTCAATAGTTATAATCCTGGAAGGTTCGACATAATCCACTTCTTGGATGCACATGAATCTTATTGCATAAATAATAAGTTTAAAAAAACAAGAGTAATAATCTCGGTTAACGAGTACTACAGTTTCATTGGATTTTTTGGCATACTTAAATACCCCTGCTCTTTTTTAGAAAAATCTTTAAGGCTATTTTATCACCCTTATTTAAAATACCTAAATAAAAAATATCTGCCTCAGGCAGATATGGTTGTATGCAATTCCAGATATTTGAAGGGTATAGTCCAAAAAGGAGCAGGTATTGAAAAAAATAAGCTGAGATTAGTATACAAGGGGATAGATACCAGCCTGTTCAGGCCGGGTAGAATAACAGGAAAATATAACTCAAAAAAAATCCTTTTTGTCGGAAATAACCTTAAAAGAAAAGGCCTTATTTATCTGTTGCGTGCACTTAAAAACCTTAAAAATATGCACCCCAGTGTCCAGCTGATTATTGTAAGCAAAGAGGCGGGTAAAAAAATAACTGATTATATAAAGAAAAACAATTTAAATAGGGTCTTAGTCCTTACTAATTGTGGTGAGAAAAAACTCGTAAGGCTTTATCAGGAAGCTAATGTTTTTTTAATGCCTTCAGTATTAGAGAACATAGCCCAAACATTGATGGAAGCGCTTGCAACTGCTACGCCGGTGATATGCACTGATGTTGGTTCAAATAAAGAGCTTGTAAATAATGAAGTTGGTATTCTGATAAGGCCGAAAAAAAGCTGTGATATTGCAAGGGCTGTTAATTTTATCTTTAAAGACGCCTTAAAAGCCAAAAAACTTGGGTTTAGGGGAAGAAAGATGATTATGGATAAGTTTAACAAAAAAAACATGTCAAAAAGCTATTATGAAATTTATAAAGAGTGTCTAAAAAAATGAAAATAGCTCTTATAATACCGCCAAACATATTTTTGACAAAGGAATATACTCCCCCTTTAGGATTTGCCTACTTGGCGGCAGTCCTGAGGGAAGATGGTTATGATGTAAGGATTGTAGACAGTCTTGTTGAAGATTATGATTATAGGGCTTTATCTAAGGTCATAAAAAGGCTTGACGCAGACGTTTATGGTCTTGCATGCTGGACAGATTCACGCTTTGAAACTTTCAAGACTGCTTCCTTAATAAAAAAAGTTTGCCCTGATTCCTTGGTTTTAGTTGGCGGCTGTCATGCTCAGTTTACTGATGTTGACCTCCTAACAAACATAAAAGATATTGATATTGTAGTAAGGGGCGAGGGCGAATTGACCCTTCTTGAATTAGCAAAAAGAATAGTTGATAACAAAGGATTTGAAGATGTTCTTGGCATAACTTACCGGGACAAAAAAGGAGGGATAAAGGTTAACCCCCCCCGGCCCATCATCCAGGATTTAAATAAGCTTCCCTTGCCGGCAAGAGATTTGCTGCCTATGAATAAGTATAATCCCTCTTTGGAAGCTACATATGATAAAAAAGTAACCTCTGTTATGTTTAGCAGGGGTTGCCCGATGAAGTGCATTTTCTGCTCAAATAATAAGATATCTCACGGCACTTATCGCATAAGGGATCCTTCTAAATGTGTAGATGAGCTGAAGATGCTTAAGGAGAAATATCATTTTAAGGCTTTCGACATATGGGACGATACATTTAACATAAACAAGAAATGGCTGAAAGAGATATGCAGGGGAATAATAAAAGAAAGATTAGACATAAAATGGTATGCCAGAGCAAGATTAAATTTTGTTGATAATGAGTCCATTGAAATTATGAAAAGAGCAGGCTGCAATGCCCTATGTTTTGGAATAGAATCTGGAAGCCCCAGAATACTGAAGGTTATAAAGAAAGGTATAACAGTTGAAATGGTTAAAACAGGCATAAAAAAATGCCTTGAAAAAGGCATTGCCGTAAAAACAGGATTTATCTTTAATCATCCTGAAGAAACATTGAAGGACGTCAAGATGACGATGGATTTGATGTTCTACCTTAGGAAATTAGCTGCTGGCTATAATCAGAAGCTTAAAACAACCCCCGGTATGCTTAGGATATACCCTGGTACAGAAGTAGAGATTATAGCGAAGAAGAATAACATAATCCCTAAAGATTTTTCCTGGTCAAGGCCTTATTATAATTTTGAGAACCTAAGGTGGGACACTTCGCCTTATACGCCCCTTTATGATGGAATCCCTCATGATAAATTAGCAAGATTCTACATAGATAAGTCTCTAAAGCAAGGCGACTGGTTTCCTTCTTTCCAGCTTATCTTTTATGATATAAAAACCTTTTTGAAAAAACCAAGCCCGCGCATCCTGTCTTCAATCGCAAGCAAGGCAGGAAGGACCTTTATTAGATTGAAGCCTAGGGAATATTATGAAGTAATGAAGCAGACAAGTGCATTGCTTAAAAGGAAGATGGGTTAAATATTAAATTAGACTGGCAGAAATCCCCTGCGTTAATTGGAAATCCTTTGGATTTCTAATTTGCTGAAAATGCTTGCATTTTCATCATACGCAAGTGGATAAATGCCAGTCTGATTTCCTAAAAATTTACATCATATATCAGCCCCGAACAATCCCCACCCTTTAGGGTTGGGGTAGTGGCTGATGTAAATTTTTTTGAATTATCTCTTTTTTAGTCATTTAAAATATTTTTTTGTTTTTTATAATCTTCAATACTTTTTTAGGGTGTAGGTGTTTTTTTATCCTATTTAACCCGTGTTTATTCATTAGGGTAAGTAAATAAGCAAAACAATATACTGTACTTAAAACAGAATGATTCATATCTGACATATTGATTAGTTGCCTGTCTTTTTTTGAGTATTTTGCCCACTCTCTCAAAGTTAAAGGCTTTAAACCTTGCTTTATAGCTGATTTATACCACATTGAATTAGGTCTCGGATTGAATAATCCTATTAAGGCAATGTTGTCTGTTTTTCTTACTCTATTAATTAGCTTTAATGTTTGAAAAGCATCTTTAAAGCTTTCATTAGGCATTCCAAACATCAAATACACATAATAGAACATATTGGCCTTCTCTAATATATTTAAACAGTTGTATATCTGTCTCACAGTGATTCCTTTATGCAT
This sequence comes from Candidatus Woesearchaeota archaeon, assembly GCA_019323195.1. GTDB lineage: Archaea > Nanobdellota > Nanobdellia > Woesearchaeales > JACPBV01 > JAHWHQ01. Next base: position 8,587 of record JAHWHQ010000062.1, read on the forward strand.
ATTATTTAGGGTTTTTTGGCTTCCGCTTTCTGCACCCAGCCCTATCCATTTACATCCCAGTTTTTTCATTCTTTTGACTAATTCAACATCCACCACGTTATTTACTCTGGCAGAACAAGTCCATTCAATATTCAATTTTTCTTTCTCTAATAAATCTAAGAAATCCTCCAGTCTTTTTTTGTCATGCATAAAGTTATCATCGCAGAAAACTATGCCGTCAATGCCGTATTTTTCTTTAAGATGTTTTATTTGTTTAATTATTTTATTTGCTGATATTCCTCTCCATCTTTTGCCGAATGGATGGCTGCAAAATTGGCAGTCATAAGGGCATCCTCTGCTGGTAAACATTGAAATATTTTTTTTTCCAAGATTTATTTTTTCTTCGGTAATATAGGATGACACATCAAATGCATTATAATCTGCTTCACATTGTTCCACATCCATTTCTCCTGAATATTCTGTCTTTTTTATCTTATTCCCTTCTCTATAACAGATTCCTTTAACTTTACTTAAGTCTTTATTTGTATTAAGGCACTTTATTAATTCTACAATAGTTTTTTCACCCTCTCCGATAACAATGATATCTGCTTTTGTTTCATTCATAAATCTCTCAGTTTCAGATGTAGCCAGAACCCCCCCAACTACAATATAATTGCTGTCACTTTTTAATAATTCTATATAATTTAGAATATAATCTAAAGAATTGCCTATTGAGGTGCTGAAAGCCAATATATCATATTTACTCGATAGCTTTTTTAATTCATCCTTTGTTAATGGATTCGTATTTAAATCAAGTACTTCCACACTTAGATTAGCCTTTTTAATAGCATTATAAATAAAAGCAAGACCTAACGGGTACTGGATAGTTCCCTGTTTTTTCTTATATGGTTCATAATCACCTAATTTATTGATTAATAGTGTTTTCATTAAATCACCAAATAACCCTATTCTCAGCAATATCTCCCTCAAATCAGGGTTTTTTATTGTTTATAAAGTGTGAAATACCTCGGGCTTTTCTCAAGCTTTGCTTGAGGGGTTCGGAAATTTTTTCCGAAGCGCATGAGGTACTAGGGCAATACTGTATGAACCAGAGAAAATTCATTTTAAATTTTCTTGTTAGTTCTGAACTATTATTCTTTATTCCATTATAAAACTTTTTGGTTAATAAAAAGATTTATATAGTTATCTATTTTTTATTGTAATCTAATTGTCTGTTAATCTCTTACTCCTATTTTAAGTAAAATATGGGGCAGAGGTTAAAATCTGGGGGGGTATAAAAGTATCATGGCGTTCCTAACTAATGTAGATAAAAAACGGAAATATAGAAAAGCTGAAAAAATAATTCGAATTCTAAGGAAATTTGTTGATGATTTAAGTAAATGCAATGTACTGGATATAGGCACAGGATCTGGTTATATATCTGAATATTTCTGCAAAAGATGTTATAAGCAATACAGTGTTGATATTGATGATCTGCGATTAACAAAAAAAGGATATAAATTCGCTAAATATGGGGGTAGGCTCCTTCCTTTCCCTAATAACAAATTTGACGTGGTCATTTCTAATGGCGTTATAGAGCATGTTAAAGACCAAAAAAAACATCTAGATGAGATTTATAGGGTTTTGAAGAAGAACGGCATAGCTTACATATGCACCCCAAATAAATATTGGTTTATTGATGGTCATACTCACCTCCCATTCATAACATATCTGCCCCATAAACTAGCAGATAGGTATATGAAAATAATGAAAGCAGAATTTTCCCTTTTCACGGATGGTAATTGGGGTGTTAGAGCTTTATCTTACAATAAATTAAAAAGAATGTCTAATAAGTTTGCATTTACAGATATGACTGCCAACATAATGAAAAATCCTGATAAATATGGGCTTAAGGATTATATGGCATTCCACTTAACCAAATACCTGCCCTTGCCTATATTAAGATTATTAAAATATATTTCACCAACATTTGTAGTTGTATTGAGAAAATAAAATCTTTTTCTTAAATTTCAGAAGTTTTTTTTTTCTTAATTATCTCCCAAAAATCCTTTATTTTCCTACTATTGTAGCCTAAGAACAACGAACCGAATAATGTTACTGTTATTATTATTGTTAATCTAACAAATATGACTATCTTTATTGAATCTGGTAGTGTCACACCTAAGGCAATTAATATAGCACCTAAACTCAGGTCTCTAGCCCCGACCCCCATAGGTAAACCAGAAAGTCTTCCAATAATAGCAGATGCCCAGAATCCTGCTAAAACAAGATGGTATGGGATATTGTAACCAAAATAAATCAAATATATTTTTAGGTTAAGTGGTGACAAGATAAGCACAATAGATGTTATAATTGTTATAATGATAAACATTTTCTTGTTTGCCAAATAAGATTTTGATTTTTTAATCCATTTTAATATATTTTCTTTAGAAACATTTTTTCTTTTTAAAAAATCTCTAATAAATTTTGGAACAAGAAACTTAATTCTCCATAGAACCCCAATTACTCTTTTTAGATTAATTATTATAAGAATTCCTCCTACTAATAAAATTACAAAAATTGCTATATTTGATAGAACTGTTCCATTGAAATATTCTTTTCCAATAATATAGATTAATAGGGGTAGTATAATAATCTCCCATGTAATATCATAAGACTGTTCAAATACAGAAGCCAACGTTGATTTTTTAAAGGAAATTTGAGAGACAGCTTTAGTAATAAATGGTTTTGTGACTATTAATCCTACCTTAAATGGAGAGATTAAACTAATAAATTGCGCTGAACATGAAATATTGAATGAGTAAAATAGATTTATTTTTTCACCTAAAAAACCAAGAATAATCTTATATCTTAATGCCAAGATAACTATATTGGATATCACAACAACCGCAGCCAATAAAAAAGCTATCCATAAGTCCCCTTTTATATTCAGAATCTCATGAAAAATTTCCTTGAAATTTATCATCCTAACATCACATCTACCATCTCTTTGGCAATATCTCTCCAGTCATGTTTTTTTATTAGCTCTAGACCCCTATTTCTTATGCTATTATAAAGCTTTTGATTATCTAATAGACCAATAATTCCTTTAGATAGTTCTTTTTTATCCTCAGATCTGCACAGATAGGCGGTTTTTCCATGCTTAACGGTTTCATTAACCCCTGGTAGATCGCCTATAACTGTAGGTGTTCCGCAGGCCATTGCTTCCATTAGCTTGTATGTTACCACTCCCTGAGTAGAGGGTGAATTAGGAAGGGGCACAGAATTAATCTTCGCAATATTCATGAAAAAGGGCATATCCTCATAATCAACCCATCCTGTAAAAATAAAATTTTTTTGAAGCCCCATCTTTTTTACTTTGTTGACGATATTATCATAATAGGCCCCCGTACCAATAATAAGAAACTTAACATCCGGGAATTCATGAAGGACTAAAGGAGCAGCATCAACTAAGAACTGAACCCCGTCATGCGCAGCAATACCTCCCTGGTAGGCGATAAATTCCTCCCCCTTACCCAGGTTATATCTATTATAGAACTCCTCTTTAACCCTAAACGGCTTGAACATCCTAAGATCAACACCATCCCTCACCACCCTTATCTTTTCATCTTTACAGCCTCTTCTTTTGAGCATATCCTTCAGTTTAGATGTAATGGTAAATGCGATATCAACATTTTTAAGGCTGTGTTTTTCAGCCCATTTGACAGCCTCGTAAACAATCCTTCCCTTCAGCGTGGGGTTGGCATAAAGCCAGTACTCTGACCATAAGTCCACATAATCAACAACCTTTTTTGCTTCTGTTTTTGACCTGTTTACAGCCAGTGCAGAGGGCAGGCTTTGTCCGAATACAATATCAATATCCTTCTTAATTAGCTTGCTTGCCTTATACGCAAATATGGGGTACAGCTTTAGCCTTGATTTCTTAAATCTGCTTATATTTAGGCTGACATGCCTCGAGCTGCAATCAAACCTTTCCCTGCAGGAAATAGCGTCTTTTTTATCAGGCGTTATAAAATCCAGTTCAAACCCTCTTTTTAAGAACTCCTTAGCTAAAAAATAAGCTCTCAGGTTAGAGCCGTTCAGCGCTTTGTACCCCGTGAATGAGCACATGGTTATTTTCATATGATTATAAGTAAAAATAGTAATTTTATAAATGTTTTTGTATTAATCTTCAATCTGGCATTTTATTGTTCTTAATAATCCTGTATTATTCTATAAACCTCTCCTGAGAAGTTGAGCATTTTTTACATAGATCAATACTATTCCTGTCTTTTAACATTGCACGCCTGAATTTTTTGTAGCCTTCTCCGTTCCATATAGGCTTCAGATCTTTTTTTAGGATATTGCCAAGACCATATTTAGCATTAAAGTCCAGGCAGCATACTGTAACAGTTCCCTCCCAGTTGACCAGGATTCTCCATGGGAAATAGCATTTTTTTTTCTCAATAGGCTTTGCTTCACCCTTCTTAAGATGGTACCTTGACAGATCCTCTTTATCTGGTATAAACTCCCTGAAATTCTTTTGGTCGCCGTGTGTAGAAACCGTTTTTATTGAAAGATAATCTGCATTAACCTTCTTGGAAATCTTCTTCATTTTTCCTATTTCATGCTGATTATGCTTCATAACAATAAATTGCAGGCTAACCCTCAATTTATTTCTCATTCTGTTCTTTTCCTTTATCAGGTAGCTTATATTTTCTAAGACCTTATTAAAATCGCTGTTTTTTCTGTATCTTTCATACGTTTCTCTTGAGGCTCCATCTAAGCTTATCTTTATTTCATCAAGCCCGGATTTGATTATTCTCCTTGAAATATCTTTTGTGACATAATAGCCGTTCGTTGCCAAGACGGTGTGTATTTTTTTTTGCTTGGCATAGGATATCATTCTGAAAATATCCTTGTTTAATAATGGCTCTCCCCAGTTCCAGAAGGATATATGGATAATATGGTCTTCAATTTTCTTCATTATTTTGACATAATTCTCATAACTCATTACCCCTCTTTTTCTTTTTATTGTGTTATTGCCTACTGGACATAAGGGGCATTTTAGGTTGCATCCGCATATAGGTTCAATTTGCAAAAGATAAGGGTATGAGTTCAGCTTAACCCTCCCCATCTTTTCTTCATAAAAATTGAGAAGCATATTCAAAAATCTTTTCTTATATAGTGCAGCACTAATTAGAGACCTGTTACTTAGTATATACTTAATAAGATATATCGTTCTGTTTCTCTTATGGTACTTTTCTCCCATTTTCTGATTCATTACTCTTACTTGTTATTTAAATTTTACTAAAACTTTGTTTCTCAAAATTGGTTTCATACCCTTCGTTTTTTTCATTTCTATAAAACTCTTCAAGACCCAATCTTAGATTTACCGAAATATTTAAATATAAGTCTTAATTTTTAAGACAACATGAGGGATTTTGACGAAAAAGACGGAATAATCTTAAACATTCTGCAGGACAACTGCCGGACCTCTTTGACAGAAATAAGCAAAAAAGTAGACCTGTCCATAGATTCTGTCAAGAAAAGAATAAGGAAGATGGAGAATGTAATCTTCCATCCAAGAATACAGATAAGGCCTCGAAGTTTAGGTTTCTCTAACATTGTAGATGTCAAGATCAAGCTCAGCAACCATTCAAAAGAGGAGATAGACAGCTTCATAAAATACCTCCAGGATCATCCAAGGATAGCAGAGGCCTTCAGTGTCAGCGGTGAATGGGACCTGTCTATAGTTATAATATCCAGGGACGCTGATGAGCTAGATAATATAACTTCTTCTATCAAAAGTAAGTTCGGAAAGATTATAGGATCATGGTGCGAGTCAACAACATTAAAGGCGTACAAGTTCGAGAAGTATGACATGGAAAGGCTTCTGGCTTCTGATTTGAATAAAAAATAATAAACCAAGGTGGTACAATGGATCTTAAAAAACAGCTTAAGACAGGAAAAAAGAGATTAGGCGTATGGGGGTTAGGATATATTGGATTTTCCTCCATAGCCTACTTCGCAAGGGCAGGAGTAACATGCATAGGAACAGACATCATACAGCACAGGGTGGATGATGTTAATCATGGAAAGGTTACTGTCCCTAATTTTGATTTCTGGCTTGGTTTTGATGTAAGGCAGCTGGCCAAAAACAAGAGGATGAGTGCAACAACAGACTGGAAAGAATTAATACAGGAGGATGTAGCTGTCCACCTGATAACAATCCCTACAGAAAAAGACGGGAAGCCTTATCATGAGATACTGAAAGATGTAATAAACAAGATTAGCAGATTCAGGGATGTTAAGACAGAGCACCCTCCGCTGGTGATTGTAGAAAGCACACTGACGCCCACTGTAGCAGATAACATAGTAATACCCTTATTCAGAGAAAACGGCTTAGAGGTCGGAAAGGACATCCTGTTGGGGGTTGCCCCCAGGAGGGACTGGTTTACCCAGGCAGACAAGACACTAAAGACCCTTCCAAGGGTTGTGGGAGGAACGACAAAAGAGACGACTGACCTTATGGCGGATGTCCTTGGCATAATCTCTGACACAATAATAAAGGCACATGACCACAAGCACGCCTCGATCGTAAAAAGCATTGAAAACGCCTATAGGCAGCTTGATATAACCTTTGCCAACCAGCTTTCCCTGGCCTATCCTGACATGGACATTACGGGCGTCTTAAAGATGGTAGGGACCAAGTGGAACATCGGCACCTACCATCCATCTTTCGGGACTGGCGGATACTGCATACCTTTAGCTCCGCAGTATGTCCTTGAAGGGGCAAAGCATCCTGAAAAGCTGACCCTTATCAAGGAATCGATTAAGACCGATTTTGAGCAGCCTCAAAAGATAGTTGAGAGCATAATCAACAGGGGCGCAAAAAAGGTCGCTGTCTTAGGTATAGCTTACACAGGCGACCTAAAGGTCCACATCCTGAGCCCCGGCATACCTATAGCAAAGGGCCTTAAGGAAAAAGGCATAGACGTTAAGGTAAACGACCCGTATTACACCAAAGAAGAGGTAGAGGCGATTACAGGATGCAGCTATGCTGAATTTCCGGAAGGCCTCGCTGACAGGGATGCAATAATCATCGTATCCCCTCACATGAGATACAGGTACACTTCTGCCCAGGATATCCTAAAGAGCCTGGATAACACTAAGCTTATACTTGACAACATGGGCGTATGGAATGACCTTGCTCTTCCTGAGAATGTGGAATACCACGAGGCCGGCGATGCCAATTGGCTGGCATGAGAGGTGAAACCATGGAAAAAAAATCAGAAAAGATTACAGCCTGGATAAAAGAAAAGGCAGACGAAGCAGGCGCAAAAGGCGTTATCATCGGCCTAAGCGGGGGCATTGACTCCAGCTGTGTTGCTGTCCTCTGTAAAAGGGCTTTCCCTGACAGCACGCTTGGTGTAATAATGCCTTGTTTCAGCAGCCATTATGATCTGGCTCATGCCAGGATATTGGCTGAAAAATTTGATATCCCTTACAATATCGTCAATTTAGAGGAAAGCTTCACAGCATTGTTCAGGTCATTGTCCGGGGAGGAATACGATAAAGAGAAGCATAACAACATAGCATCAGCAAACCTGAAGCCAAGGCTCAGGATGTCTGCCCTGTACTACTTCGCAAACAAGCTGAACTGCCTGGTTGCCGGGACAGACAACAAAAGTGAAGAGATGATCGGCTATTTCACAAAATACGGTGATGGCGGTGTGGACATACTTCCCATAGTAGGATTGTTCAAAAAAGATGTAAGGAAGATGGCTAAGCATCTTGGAATACCTGGCGAGATAATAGCAAAAAAGCCTTCTGCCGGTCTGTGGGACGGCCAGACAGACGAGGATGAGATGGGTCTTTCTTATGAAGAGCTTGACGAGATTCTTGAACAGCTGGAAAAAGGCGGCGGTGCAGGCAGCTTTGATGAGGAAAAAGTAAGGAAAGTAAAGCATATGATGAAGGTCTCAGCGCACAAGAGGGAAATGCCGCCCGGGTGTAAGCTGGACTAGGCAAAAATGAAAGAAAAAACAGCATTAGTGACAGGCGGTGCAGGATTCATTGGATCGCACTTGGTTGAGGCTCTTGTTGAAAAAGGTTATAATGTAAGGGTCCTTGACAGCCTTATAAAAGGGAAGCTGAGCAGTATCCAGCACCTTATTGATTCTGGAAAGGCTGAATTTCTTGAAGGGGACATCAGAAACAGGGACAGCGTAGATAAGGCGATGAAAGGTGTGGGCTATGTGTTCCATACTGCAGGAATACATATAAAGAAAAGCTGTGAATCCCCTGAAGATGCGATAGAGGTAAATGTAAAGGGCAGCTACAATGTATTCAAGTCTGCATTGGACCATAAGGTAATAAGGGTTGTCTTCAGTTCAAGCTCCAGTGTTTACGGTGACCCGAAAAAACTTCCTATGTCTGAGGATAGTGAGATGAACATCATGGAGCCCTACGGAGCCAGCAAGCTTATGTCTGAGAATCTTCTCAGGTTCCTTGGAAATGAGGGCCTGAAGTATAATATCCTCCGCTATTTTAACGTATACGGCTCAAGGCAGGCTGTCCATGCGTATTACACTACCGTAGTTATCCATTTCATCAAACGGATAATAAACAACAAATCCCCTGTAATAGACGGAAAAGGAAGCCAGTCCATGGACTTTACCCATGTCAGCGATGTTGTAAAGGGGAATATCCTTGCTGCTGAAAGTGATGTTGAGAATGAGGTTTTTAACATCGGGACAGGAAAAAGCACATCTGTTGCAGAACTGGCGGGTATCATCATAGAAGCCCTTGGAAAAGACCTTAAGCCGATTTTCAGGGAAAGGGAAGTTCTGGTCACAAAAAGGCTTGCCGATACAAAAAAATCCGAAGAAATGCTTGGCTTTAGGTCATCAGTAGATGTCAAAGAAGGCATGTCCCTTGTCGCAAAGGAGATTGCCAGGCATCCGGAGCTGTATTAAGATGGAAAAAGGCTTTATACCCCTTGCAAAACCTATGATAGGGGAAGAGGAAACAAGCGAAGTCTCTAAGGTTCTTAGGTCCGGTTGGCTCACTACAGGTCCGAAAGTAAGGGAATTTGAAGAAGGTATGCAGAGCTATATTGGCTGCAGGAAAGCTGTCGGGTTGACCTCCTGCACCGGAGGCCTGCATATATCCCTTGCAGCGCTTGGCATTGGTGCTGGAGACGAGGTCATTGTCCCTGCATACACCTTTGCAGCAACCTCGCATGTTGTTGAATGGCTTGGGGCAAAGCCGGTTCTTGTTGACGTTGAAAAAGACACCTTCAACATCGATCCGGAGTGCATCAAGAAAGCTATTGGCCCGAAAACAAGGGCAGTCATCCCTGTCCATTTCGCCGGTCACGCATGCGATATGGATAATATCATGGATATTGCAGAGAAAAACGGCCTTTTTGTCGTAGAAGATGCTGCGCATGCGATAGGCACTGAATACAAGGGAAAAAAGATAGGAAACTTCGGGAATGCAACAGCATTCAGCTTCTATGTCACAAAAACCATAACCACTGGAGAGGGCGGCATGGTCGTAACAAACGATATAGAACTTGGGGAAAAGCTGAAAAGATATTCATATTTTGGCATTGACAAGGACGCGTTCAGCAGGTATTCTGAAAAAGGGAATTGGTACTATGAGATTGCTGGAAGGGGGTATAAGTACAATATGGACAATATACAGGGTGCTCTCGGAGTTGAGCAGCTCAAAAAACTGGAATATTTCATAGGTAAGAGAAGAAAGATCGCATCATTATACAATGGTCTGTTTAAAGAAATCCCTGAGATTATAACCCCTGCAGAAAAAGAGTATACAAGACATCCCTACCACCTCTACCCTGTCTTGATTGACAGCGAAAAGACAGATATAACCCGGGATGAGTTCATAAATAGGCTAAAGGAATCCCGCATTGGCACGAGTGTTCATTTCATACCTTTGCATCTCCACTCATATTACAGGGAAAAATACGGGTATAAAAAAGGGGATTTTCCTGTTGCTGAATCTATTTTTGAAAGGGAGGTTTCGCTGCCCATGTATCCAGCAATGACAGAAGAAGATGCAAATTATGTTGTAAGAACGATAAATGGGATTTTGAAAATAAAATAAATTTCTTGATGGTATCTGGTGCCTCATGAATCAAAAAATAATTAAGATAAAGAACAGGCAGATTGGAGGCGGTTCCCCCTGTTTTATTATTGCAGAAGTGGGTATTAACCACAATGGTTCTTTTAAAAACGCATTAAAGCTTATAGATGCAGCTAAAGAATCTGGCTGTGATGCTGTTAAGTTCCAGGTATTCAAAGCAGAAAATATGTACAGCAAAAAAGCAGGCAATATTGAATTTAATAAACTTGTGTATCCAATATACAATAGGGTAAAGGAATTTGAGCTTCCCCCTGAATGGGTTCCTGAATTAAAAGAGTATTGCAGAAAAAAAGATATCATCTTTTTTTCCAGCGTCTGTGATGAGGAATCTGCTGATTTCATGGATAAATATATCGATATCTTCAAATTAACCTCCTATTCGATAACCCACCTCCCGCTTCAGGAACATATTGCTAAAAAAGGAAAAGCAGTAATCTTTTCAACTGGAGGAGCAAACTTGGATGAGGTTAAAAGAGCCTATAACAATATAAGTGGATACAATAAAAAAATTGCTATTCTGCAGTGTATCGCAAAATACCCTTGTCCGCTGGAATACGCTAACGTAAATGTCATAAAAAAGCTTCAGAGGACATTTCCTGAAGCCATTATAGGATATTCGGACCATACAGCCGATCCGGTAAAAGTACCTTCAGCAGCGACTGCAGTAGGGGCTAAGATAATAGAAAAGCATATTACGTTGAACAAAAATATGCCTGGACCAGACCATAGTTTTGCGCTCGAGCCGCACGAGCTTAAAAAGATGGTCAATGCTATAAGGGCAACAGAAGAAAAAATAAGGGGCCGGAAGAGGATAAGAATTGATAGGATCCTTCTTGGCAAGGAAGAAAAGAAAACTGAGAAAATTGAGACGTATCTAAGAAATTTCGCATTTAGGGCAATTTTCGCAGGAAAAAATATCAAGAAAGGAGAAGAACTAACAAAAGAGAATATATGTATCTTAAGAAAGGGGAAATTCAAATACGGCCTGGAACCAGAATACTATGATAAAATAATAGGAAAAAAAGCCTTAAGGGATCTTGAAGAAGGAAAACCTATAAGGTTGGATGGCATTAAAAAAAATACTGTTGCCATAATCCAAGCCAGGCTGAATTCAGAAAGATTGAATAAAAAAGTCTTAATGGACATAGGCAATAAAAGCATCCTCGAATTGATTATCCATAGATTAAAAAAATCGAAAAAAATTGATAATATCATAATTGCCACATCAACAAATAAAGAGAATGACAGGATAGCAAGCTTGGCTGAAAAATTAAAAATCGATTGTTTTAGGGGAAGTGAGGAAGATGTCCTTGAAAGAATATTCAACGCTGCAAAAAAATTTAAGGCGGATATTGTTGTAAGGATAACGGCTGATGAGCCCCTTATAGATCCCAAAATAGTTGACAGGGCTATTTCAGGGCATATTGAAAAAAAGTCTGAATATACAAGCACAACAATCAAAAGAACGTTCCCTAAGGGTGTTGATGTTGAAGTTCTGAATTTCAATTGCTTGAAAAAGCTGAATTCTATTGTAAAAACTAAGTATGGAAGGGAGCATGTGACAAGTTATATCCACAACAACAAAGGCAAATTTAGGATAAATAGTTTGGAAACAAAGAAATTAAAAAGGAGGTATATCTTGACAGTAGATGAAATACATGATTTAAAATTTATAAAAGAGCTTTTTGACCATTTTCGTTCGGATGATTTCTATACAGAAGAGATAATAAAATTTTTAGACCGAAGAATTTCGATAAGGGTTGACGGAAGCAATAAAGGGGGTTTAGGCCATGTTTATAGGTGTCTGGCACTGGCAAAGGAGTTAAGAAAAGAAGGTTTTGATATACAGTTTATAATGCAGGATCTTGATGATGTTCCTGAAAAAATAAAAGAAGAGGGCTTTGACGTTGTGAAGATCAAAAAAGGATTAAACGAAAGGGAAAGGGAAGAAGAGTTTATTGAAATTTTAAGAATAAAAAGAACAAGATTGGTTATAATTGATTTGTTGAAAATTGATTATGACTTCTCAGATAAAATAAAAGAGTTGGGCATAAAAATTGTAAGCCTCGATATTCTAGGGAAGATGAGGCTGAACCCTGACGTTATAATCAACAGAAGCATTATCGAAGAGAGGCATAAGAATTATAATTTTAATCTTTGCACAAAATTCTACCTCGGACCCAGATACGAGATATTGGATGGGGATTTCGGGAATGCGCATAGGATAAAAAGAAAAATTCATAAAAAGGTTAGAAATGTCTTGTTAACTCTGGGAGGCAGCGACCCTAAAAACCTGTCTCCAAGGGTGATTGAAGCATTAGATAATCCGGGCTTAAATATCAATGTCATCATAGGTCCGGCATATAAAAACACTAAACAAATCGAGGATATGCTGGAAAAGTCAAAAGGCAGTTTCAAAGTTTTTTACAATATAAAAAATATGGCCCGATTTATGTTAGGGTCAGATATTGCAATCACAGCAGGAGGCAAGACACTCTATGAACTCGCAGCCACAGGAACGCCAGCTTTAATCTGTTGCGAGGTTCCTCACCAGGTTGAGAATGCTGGCGCTTTTGAAAAAAGAGGTTCTGTGATAAACCTGGGGCTTTATCCCAGCAGAAAAAAAATCAGGGAGATGTTTGTACAATTATCAAAAAATCATAGGAAAAGAGCATTAATGTCCAAAGCAGGAAAAAAGATTGTCGATGGGATGGGGTTAAAAAGGGTGGCTGATATAATAAAGGAGGAGATGCTTCAAATGAAATTATAAGTTTGAGATGGCGCCTTGAATATCGGCAATTGATTATCAGATCTGGGATTAAAAGATGTGCGCTATCAAAGTATGTAATTGTTGAGGATGATTTTATGAATAATATAAGTAAGGCAGGTAAAGGGGACATTGAAACGCTGGCCCATTTCGCATCAGAAAATGGTTATAGTGAATTCAGTTATTTTAATTATGATAAAAAAATATTTTTTAAAAATAAAGTTAGGGAATTCACCAGTGGAGTTGGTAAAAGCATCTTCTATCTGACAAAAAAAAAAGATATATGCGGGGTGGTTTTTTTGGAAGATCTTCCTTTTGATAGTGAGCTTTTTAACACAAAGGCAGTAAATATAAATGACATAATCCTAAGCAGGAAAGCTGATAGGTTCCTCCAAAATGAAATTTCTGGTTTGCTGCTTGATTTTGTGATGAAAATAAATGATAAGGCACATTTTATACAATGCAAATTGGATTCAAGAAATATAGAAGCTATTTCAATATTGCCTAAGTATGGGTTTAAGATTGTCTCTCAGGATTTAAATTTCTTTATTGAAACTGAAAATTCTATAGAGATTAATCCTGATTACCATAATCTGGCTGTTTGTCCATGTGATAAGGAAGATATAAAAGCCTTATATAAGATATCATTGGACGCTTTTACAACTACAAGATTCCATAATGATCTTAATATTCCCAACGAAAAAGCAGATGAGCTGCAGGCGCTATGGATCAGGAACTGCTATTCTCAAAATCTTGCCGATACAATAATTGTTTTAAAAAAAGGGAAAGATATTTGCGGATACGTTGCCTGTAAAGTCCTGGATGATATAATTTTGCCCTCTAATCAGAAAATAGGAAGAATAATTCTTATTGCAGTTGATAAGAAATATCAAAGAAAAGGAATAGGCTCGGTCCTTATTCAAGAGAGCCTTAAATGGTTCAAACAGCGGTGTAGTTTTATGGTAGTAGGAACACAAATAATAAACCTGCCTGCAATCAGCTTATACCAAAAGAACGGATGCAGGCTATTTGGTTCAAAGGTCTCGTTCCATTTTTGGAGGCGATAAAGAAAGTGTATTGGGGTTATTTCTCCCCATTAAAGAAAGTTTTATAACATAACAAAAGATACGGGGTTAATATGCAACTTAAATACTGCAAAAAATGCGTTATGCCAAACACTCGGCCGGGCCTTACATTCAACAAGGAAGGCGTATGTTCTGGGTGTGAAGGTGCAAGAGAAAAAAAGGAAGTTATTAACTGGGAAGAAAGAAGAAGAGAACTGGAATCAATACTGGACAAATTCAGGTCAAAAAACAGGAAAAATTATGACTGTATAGTCCCTGTAAGTGGTGGCAAGGACAGCATCTATCAGTTGCATATGGTCAAAAATGAATTAAAGATGAATCCCATCTGCATAACATTCAGGACTGATGCCAGGACGAAATTGGGCGAACATAATATCCAGGCGCTAAGGGAGATGGGTGTTGACCATATTGATTTTACGCCAAATCCTGTTGCTTTTAGGAAGCTTAGGCTTAAAACCTTCAGGGAAGTGGGAGATTGCTCATTGCCAGATCATCTTTGTATATGGAGCATCATTCCAATTTTTGCAATCCGATTAGGGATTTCGGTTGTTTTCTGGGGTGAAAATTCAGATATGGAATATGGCGGGAATAGGAACCTGCGTTTCATTGCCAATTTAAATAGGCGATGGTTAAGGAACCAGGATATTCTGAAGGGAAGAAGGATAGAGGATTGGTGTGATGATCAGATAAAGTTGGAGGATTTAAAGAGCTGTATCTATCCTTCAGAGGAAGAACTGAATAAAATCAGCTATACGCCTCTTTTTTTAGGATACTATATGCCTTGGGATGCAAAAAAAAACCTCGATGTGGCTAAAAAATACGGCTTTTCGGTACGAAAGAAAGGCCCTATAATGGGCCTTTACGACTATGCTGACCTTGACTGCATGTATATTGTCATTCATCATTATTTCAAATGGCTCAAATTTGGATTCAATAGGGTTACAGATAATGCATGTAACGAGATAAGGAAGGGAAGAATGACTAGGGAAGAAGCAATAGGGCTGGTTAGGGAAAGAGACGGTATAAAGCCCCCAAAGGAATACATAGATCATTTCTGCAGGAGCGTTGGAATAACCTTGGATGAATTCTGGGCTACTGCGGAAAGATTCAGGAACCCGAATATCTGGAAAAAGGACGAAAATAGCGAATGGTATATTGATGGCTGGATTGGCGGCAATAAAATTCCAGACAGGTTCCCGTTCGAGCCTTCTTAGCCCTTTAATCTGGATATAAAAATGGAAAAGAATAAGATTTTTTGCAGACTTTGTGGAAGTAACGACTGCAGATTAATCCTTGCAATAAATAAAAAACCTGAAAAAGAGACAGACTTCAAGATAAAAAACTACAGAAGACAAATTTTCTTCTGTAACAATTGCGGGGTTTATTTTAATTCCAGTAATTTTGATTCAAGCTCCATCTACAGCGGATATTATAATGATGCTACCTATCAGAATAGGATTCTTGAGAGATACAATAAGATAATGGGTCTGCCTTATGATAAATCGGATAATAAGGGGCGCGTAAGTAGGATAGTAGGCTTTCTGAAGAACAAATCCTTGGATCCAAGGGGGATTTCTGCTTTGGACGTAGGAAGCGGTTTATGCGTTTTCCTTGGTGAAATGAAAAAGCACGGATTCAAATGTTTTTGTATTGACCCTGATAAATCCTCAATCAGTCATGCTATAGAAAATGTGGGGGTAGATGGTGCATACTGCTGTAGCTTGAATGATTTTAAAACAGAGCATAAATTCGGCCTGATAACATTTAACAAGGTGCTGGAGCATGTTGAAGACCCTATTTCAATGCTAAAGAAGGCAAAAGATTATTTAACACCCGATGGATTTGTTTATATTGAACTCCCAGATGCTGAAACTGCTGTTAAGTTTGGTGGAGCATTAGAAAGAGAGGAATTTTATGTTGAGCATAATTTCATCTTAACAAGAAAGTCTTTTTCATTCATTCTTGAAAAATCAGGTTTTGATGGTGAAGTAAGGTCAATACATGAACCCAGCGGGAAATACACTTTATTCTCTTTTGCGGCTGCATCAGATAAAAAGTAAAATGGAAGAAATCAAAAAATTAATCTCAAGGCTGAAAAGCGAGGATACCATCGGGTATATCCAGGCCTATAAAAAAATTAAAGAAAAAGTCAAAGCAGAAAAATCAGGATATAGATCCATGAAGATTGCAATATTATGCAGTTTTACAATAGAAGGCATAAAAGAAACATTGTTTGTTAAATGTTGTGAAAGTGGAATCCACCCGGAGATATACCTTGGAAACTACAACCAATACTCTCAAGAAATACTGGATAAGGGCTCTGAGTTCTATGCTTTCAGGCCCGATCTCGTAATCCTTTTTATAGACACGCGGGCCATTCTTGGAGATCTATATACAGAACCATACAGGTTGAATGAACAGGAGAGGAAGCAATGGGCGGGCTCCAGAACAAGGGAAATGGAATTACTTATAAGAAAGATAAAAGAAAGCCTGCCGGCTAAGATACTTATTCACAATTTTGAAGTCCCATTATACTCTCCTCTGGGAGTTCTTGAGAACAAAGAGGGCTTTGGTTTTATTGAATCAATAGAAAGCCTTAACATCAGTATAAGAGACATCTTTAAAAATGATTCCCAGACATTTGTTTTGGACTATAATTCATTCTGCTCAAGAATAGGGAAGCAGAATATAATTGACTACAAGATGTATTATTTGGGGGACATGAAAATAGGCTTCAAATACCTGCCGGAATTGTGTGAAGAATACATGGCATATATAAAACCGCTTATGTCCATGACTAAGAAATGTATAGTCTTAGACCTTGACAATACCTTGTGGGGGGGAATAATTGGAGAAGATGGCATAGAAGGGATAAAGCTTGGCCCTGCACCAGAAGGCAGGCCATTCCTTGAGTTTCAGAAATATCTTCTTTCATTGTTCGAAAGGGGGGTTATATTGGCAATAAACAGCAAGAATAACTATGATGATGCGATTGAGGTTTTAAGAAAACATCCCTACATGGTCCTAAGAGAAAAGCATTTTTCTGCAATGCAGATAAATTGGAGCGACAAGATATCCAACATGGAGGCCATTGCTCAAGAGCTTAACATCGGCATAGACGCCCTGGTGTTCCTGGATGATGACCTTCTGAATAGGGAGATGGTAAGGAAAGCCCTGCCATCAGTTAAAGTTATTGATCTTCCTGAAGATTCCTCTTTATACCTAAAAACAATAATGGGGATAAATGACTTTAATACCCTTCAGATAACAAAAGAGGATAAGGAAAAAGGTAAAATCTACGCAGAACAAAGAAAAAGAAAAGAGTTCGAGAGATCAGCAACGGACATAATAGAGTACCTAAAAGGCCTGGAAATGAGGGTAACTATAGAGAAAGCAAACAGATTTAACATACCAAGAATCTCGCAGCTTACGCAGAAGACCAACCAGTTTAACATGACCACAAGAAGATATCTGGAAGAGGACATAAAAAATTTTTCTGATGACAGCAATTTCCTTGTATTGTCTATAGGGGTAAAGGACAAGTTTGGGGATAACGGCATTTCCGGAGCAGCAATCATAGAGAAAGAAGGTAAAGAGAAGGATGGTTGGAGGATTGACACCTTCCTGTTGAGCTGTAGGATAATAGGAAGAAAGGTGGAAGAGGCCCTGCTTGCCTATATTGCAGAAGAAGCCTTAAAGGGGAATGCCAAAAAACTTCTTGGAGAATTCATCCCTACAAAAAAGAATGCCCCTGCAAAAGATTTTTATAAGAACGCTGGTTTCAAACTGTTGAATAGGGGCAGTGAAAATGAAACCTGGCAATTGGATTTGGTCAAAGGCCATAATTACCCTGATTTCATAAAGGTCATAAAGGATAATTGAATTTAAAATGAGAAGATTAAAAGGCATACTCTCTAAAGTTCTTGAGATTAGTGATGAAAAAATAGATGATAATACTTCGCCGGAGAATGTTGAATCTTGGGACTCATTTAATGCCCTTATGCTCGTTTCGGAATTGGAGAAGGAATTTAATGTTGAATTTACTATGGACGAGGTAAAAAGTGTAAAGAGGGTTAAGGATATTAAGGATGCTTTAAAGAGGCACGGAGTTAAGTTAAATGAATAAAGCTGCGGATATTGAATACTCTTGTATTGAAATTGGGTCTGAGTATTCTTTTGAGAAGGAAATATCTTACAGGGATATAATGGACTTCGCTGGACTTACTGGCGATTTTAATCCTTTACATACTGATAAAGAATTCGGAATGAAAAGCAAGTTCAAAAATAATATTGTTCATGGTATGCTTGCAGGAAGTCTTTTCTCAACTTTGGTAGGGATGTACTGCCCCGGCAAAAACAGCCTGTACCTAAGCCAAAGTCTGCAATTTAGGAATGTTATTTTTCCGGGAGATAAAGTTCTTGTTAGAGGAACTGTTGTTGATAAGAATGAAAGCATAAAAGTTATTACAATGAAAACAGAAGTATTAGTCCATGATAAAATAGCCGTAAGAGGAGAGGCCAAAGTAAGGGTACTAGAGGATTAAAATGAAAAAAGTAGCGCTGGTAATTGGCGGGACTGGTGGCATAGGTTCTGCAATCTCATCATTTTTAACTTCAAAAGGAATAAGGGTTTATGCTACATATTACCAAAACGAAGATAAGGCAAACAGTATGAAGGCCTCGCTTAGGGGCTTTTATGTATTGCCCTGCGACATAAGAAATGAGGATGATGTCAATAGGGTTTTCGGTATTGTACTGCAGAAAGAATCTCGTATAGACATCATGGTTAATGCTGTAACAACGCCGCTAAAGATGAAACCTTTTGAGAGCATGGCAACAGAGGAGCTATATCTGGATATCAACACCATCCTCATTGGAAGTATGAACCTCCTTAGGCACATTATTCCTGCAATGAAAAAAAACAGATCAGGGGTAATAATCAGCATACTAACATCTGCAATTTTTGATTGTCCTGTAAGGATGTCTTCATATATAGCTGCAAAATCCGGTCTGTTTGGTCTTATGAATGGCATTTCTAAGGAGTTGGACCAATTTAATATAAGGGTTTTAGGCATATCTCCTTCTTTCGTCAAAACAAAGCTTCTAAACGCGTTTCCTTCTAAATTGATTGAAATTCAAAGGGACAGGATAATTAACACAGAAGAAATAGCGAAATTGGTTTTAAAGATGATTGAGGATGAAAATAAATACCCTAATGGGACCAACATACTTCTAAAAGAAAGAAGAGATATCTTGCAGTATATTTGATTTGAGGTCAAAATGCATAATAAAGCAATATTTAGTTATAATGGAAAAAAATACAGTTCCATAGATATCCTGAAATCTCTAAGAGAAGTTGGCATAAAAGAAGGTGATTCTATATTTGTACACTCGCAGCTTAAGTACTTCGGTAAAATAATATCTGATACTCCCAGAAATAAATTCATCGGGTCTTTTATTGATTCCCTTAAGGCATCTGTTGGAAGAGAAGGGAACCTCATAATGCCTGCTTTTTCTTATACTTTCTGTAAAAAAGAGGATTTTTATCCGGATACAACCCCCTCTACTGTAGGCGTGATAACAGAAAACTTCAGAAAAGCCGATAATGTCAAGCGAAGTATAGACCCCATTTTTTCAGTTGCCGCTCTTGGGCCAAAAAGCGGTTATTTCACAGATGTTGGCACTAATTGTTTTGGTAAGAATTCAATTTTCGAAAAACTATATCAGAATAATGTTAAAATGGTTTTTCTGGGTGAAAGGTTTGATATAACCTTTATGCACTTTGTCGAACAAAAGTTGGATGTATGCTACAGATTTATCAAAAAATTTAAAGGAAAGATAAAAATTGGGAATCAAATGAAGGAGTTTGAATTCTATTACAATGTAAGGCCTTTGGATAAGAGTATAGAATATGATCTTGATAAGATTGCAAGATACTTCATGTCATGTGGAATTTTGCAGGAAGCTAGACTTGGCAACAGCAAAATCAGATGCGTTGGTTCTGTAGATGCATTTGCTAGCCTTACACAGGCTATTAGAAAAGATATTCATTTTCTTCTTAAGTGACATGGAAATAATGGCATATAAGGAATTAAAAAATGGAATCTAGCAAGAAAAAAAACGAAACCGGGGAAGAGATATACGAGCTATTAAAGATATTATATCCTATCTGCAGGAGCATAACAGGAGACGGCGTAAGGCAGACCTTAAATATTATTAAGGAGCACATCCCAGTCAGGATCTATGAAGTACCGACAGGAACAAAGGCTTTTGACTGGGAAGTCCCTGAGGAATGGAACATAAAAGATGCCTATGTTATGGACGAAAGTGGAAATAAGGTAATCGACTTCAAAAAAAGCAATCTCCATGTTGTAGGCTATTCAGTCCCTGTAGACAAGCAGGTATCCTTGCCTGAACTTGACCAAAACCTGCACTCGCTTGAAGAGCAGCCAGACGCAATCCCCTTTGTCACATCATTCTACAGGAAGAGATGGGGTTTTTGCATAGAGCACAACAAAAGAAAAAAGCTAAAGCAAGGAAATTACCATGTTTATATAGACAGTTGCCTGAAAAAAGGGTCCCTCTCCTATGGGGAGATTATAATCCCCGGAAGTTCAGAAAAAGAGATACTCTTATCCACCTATATCTGCCATCCTTCCATGGCCAACAATGAGGCGTCCGGACCCGCAGTAACAACCTTTCTTGTAAGATGGCTGTTGAGAAAAAAAAGGAAGTATACCTACAGGATAGTTTTCATACCCGAAACTATCGGCTCGATAACCTACCTGAGCAGGAACATAGTCCATATGAAAAAGAACACCATTGCTGGTTTTAACATCACCTGCGTAGGGGATGAAAGAATATATTCCTACCTGCCGTCAAGGAAAGGAGACAGCCTGGCTGACAGGGCTGCCTTGAATATCCTGGGATTCAGGCATCCTGCTTATATAAGGTACTCTTTTCTTGAAAGGGGCAGCGACGAAAGGCAGTACTGCAGTCCTGGCATAGACCTTCCTGTAGCATCGGTAATGAGGAGCAAATACGGGACCTACCCCGAATACCACACCTCAAAAGACGACTTAACCCTGGTAACCCCAGAAGGCCTTCAGGGATCATATGAACTCCTAAAAGATATCCTGGCTTTATTAGAGAACAACCGGAAATACAGGATTAAATGTTTGGGTGAACCCCAGATGGGCAAAAGAGGCCTTTACCCTACACTAAGCACAAAACATTCAGGCACCAAAGTCAAGGATATGATGAACCTGATAGCTTACTGCGACGGCACTAATGATTTGATAGAGATAAGCAACATAATAAATGTTCCCCCATGGGAACTGTACCCTCTTGTTGAAAAACTTAAAAAAGCGGATCTCATAGAGGAGTATTAATCTTTAAAAATAAGATTTATAGGAATCCCTCTTGGTGGTAGTTTCTCAAATACTAGTTTCATATTAAATTACATCATTTCTGAGATATTTATATCCTAATGGGGTGTAGTTAAAATTTATATTTCTTAAAAAGGCAAAAAAGGGCTTTGCACAATAATTCCATTCTGCACATAAATAGGAGCAGTTTGCACAAAAACAGGTTTAATTAATGTACAAAACATGATATTGAGAAAGATTTAAATAGTCAGTTGCATTACCTTTTTCAATGTTGTCAAAAGAGGAGAGACAAAAAAGATTTGGATTAACAGAGCATACTATGTTGATGTTTTATGAAAGGGGAATAAAAGAAAATTTATTCCCGCATTGTTTAAGATCTAGCGAGGTTTGGAAAGAGTTTGTATTGGCATTTCGTGATGAAACAAAAAGTGTTATTGTGCCAGACGCAAGAGAAGATGCAGATAGTACCCATATATGTATTTTCATTAATGAAGGAAATAAAGTGGTTGCTATTCCAGTAAAAGTAACAAATAATCATATTCACGTATACACTATTAAAGATGTAATGAGAGATGATAAACCATATTGGTACATATCAAATTATAATAAAATTGCTAAGCAAAGGAAGATGCCTTTAATCCAGCCAGTAGTAACATAAAGTTTTTAAAGAACAAAATTAAAGATTGAATTTGAGGATAAAAAATGAGCCATACCTGCGTCTGTGGACATAGTATAGATGGAGAAAAGAAAGAGCATAAAATCTGTTCTGAATTGAGTAATCCTGGAACTATCCAACATGCAGTGACATCAATTCAGTGCCCATTATGTGGAAAACACCATATATCGGAAGACGATGCAGAATCAGCATTTGCAAATTTTGATATGGCAATTAAAAAGAAACAAAGTAATAAATGACTTCATTAAGGGCATATAGTTTTTAAAAATTTCTTGGTTCTTGCGATTAATAAGTTTCTGCAATATGATTCTAGAATTGTTTCCTTCTTAAAATTCATCTTCTAATAGTTATGTTTGTCAATTCCTTCTCAATAGATTACTTATTTCGCTCTTGAAAAGTTCATAAAATAATTTATCGACATCCTTATCAGTCCATACATCTATTCTTAGTATCCCTTTATAATTAGACTCCAATTTTTCTACATAATTCCTAATTCTGTTAAGCCATTTTTCTGGAGAGGTGCCTACTTTTTGCCTTTTGATCTCTTTTTCTACCAGCACAAATACTGCCAGTGCTGGTTTTGCAACTAACATATTTGAAATAGAACCCCTCATAGCCTTTTGTCTTTCTGAACAAATTACCTCAAAAACAACTAAAGGTAGATTTTGAGCGTTTTTGGGTAGTTGTTTGCCTTTAACTCTCCAAATACAATCTAAATTGCCTAAATCTGTTTTGAGTCCAGATACAGAGAATCCCAATTCTTGACCAATTGCTGACAAGGCACTACAATATCTTTCATGAGTACGGAGCATATTAAATTATATTAATGTGCAATCCTATATATAGTTTTTGCACATAAATATAAAAGATTTAAATACTCACAAGTATTTCCTTCTAATGATGAACATAGTAAACCAACCAAGAAGATCAAAGCTTGGAGATATATTAAAAGAACTTCTTGAAAAAACAGGAGAGGATAAATTTGATAAATTCTATGTTCTAGTTGCTTATGTTAAAAAGAGTGGTGTTTCAAGATTAAAACCATCAATTCTTATATTCAAAGGTAATGGAAGTCAAGTAAAGAGTATAGCAGGGATAGATCAAAAACAAAGTTCTAAACAGGGAATTAAAATGTTATTTGAACTTTCTGATGAGATGTATATTTATCATAATAGAAGATTATCTAGTACATTTCACCCTAAACTCTATATATTTGAGAAGGCAGACCAAAAAGCAGTAGTTTTTATTGGTTCTAGTAATTTAACATGTGGTGGATTGTATACTAATTATGAGATGAACTCTATTCTGGAGTTAGATTTAACTCAGGAAGGGGATAGAGAAAAGTTTAATGAAATTAAAGGTGTTTTTGATTCTTATTGTGATACTTCATTAGGTTGCTGTAAAAAACTAACAGAAGAATTCATCCAAACCCTTATTGATAGAGGTAAATTAAGTGATGAAGATGCAAATAGTATTGCGAGAGCTGCCGCAGGTGCAAGTGAGGAAGATTCGGAAGGTGAGCTATTATTTGGAACAGAAAACTTTACTGCACCAACCGTTGAAGATGAAACTGAAGAAGAACCAACCCAAACTATTGGTACACCTCCATCGGCATCAACTCCACCACCAACAGTCTCTCAACAAGTAATACAACAAACTACTAGAGGTCAAACCACTATTCCAAATATAACTCAACCAACAATAACTGGTACAAATTTAGGCTTCTGGAAAAAATTATCTAATTACGATGCAAGTCAAACGAGTTCTCCAGGACAAATACAGATACCTATCCGTTTTTTAGGTTATTTTCCACAATTTTCTCCTTTTACCCATACAGGAGCAAATGCCAGTCAAGCAGAAGTGTATTTTAACGTTATATATGAGGATGAAAATGGTCAGAGAAGAACAGTAAATAATGTCAGAGCAATCCATTATGTACCCGCAGCTAACCATCCAAGACCAAATGCAGAGATTAGGTTTACTTTCCATAATCGTTCTATATCAAATACTTTTAATGCTAGAGATATTTTAGAGTTTAGAAGAACAAATAATCCTAACATATGGTTTATAATAAAGATGATTAGGGATGGTTCTCACACACATACGAATCTAACGCAAAATGGTCAGAAATTCAATACAATCTAGTTCTTTTGATAGATTAACACATAAGAATCTTTATATTGTTTTTTTATATTTGGGGTAAAAGTTCTAGTATATTTTCTCTGATCAAATTTTATTTCTCTAATTTTTTTATATCCTACATTCAAAAATATTTTATCAAAGTTATCATTCATTTTGATTAACTTCCCTTTAAGAATAGCATCACCTACGACAATACAATAGTACCCTTCCTCTTTCAAGATTTTATTGACTGAAATAGCATTTTCTTTTATAGGATTATTATAAGATTCAAGACCTAAGCCATTATCATTATGTTTATTTCTAGAACCAAATTCTTTATCTTGCACAGTACGATAATCCATACTCAACCAATTCATTCTATGTTTATGATAAAGATAGTAGTCATAACTATTCATATAAGGTGGAGAAGTAATAGCTAAATCAATCTTCTTATTGATATAATCCAAATTAGTTGAATCCTTAGAATAAACTATAACATCATTATTGTTAGCTTCATCCATAAATTCATTAAGCCTCTCTATCATACCATAAACTTTCCTTTGAAAAAGGTCAATAACATTTTGTTTAGTTACTATTTTATTTATAGCTGCATAACGAGTATCGCTATCTTGATTTGATACTTTATTAATTATTGCAGAAAATGCTATTTTTAGAAAGTCCTTAATGTCTTCATCTTTCTCTAAATCTATATGGTGCCTTATTACAGATAGTGCTTCTTGTATCTCCATTTTGAACCAATGATTAATATTATAGAATAAGGGTATTCCATATACTTTATCATTTTTAATTTCATCAATTATATCTATTGTGTCCTTCTGAATAATTTTAATCTTATTGGGACTTAAGAATTTAGTTTTTACTTTTGAAATTAATGTTGAAAGTGGATTTATATCAACACCTATGGAATTACGTTTTAACAATTTTGATTCTACTAGTGTTGTTCCACAACCACAAAAAGGGTCTAAAATCCAATCGCCTTCATTAGATAAATTTATTATTAGATTTCTTGGAATCTGCGGTATAAATTTGGCAGGATAAGGATGAAAATTATGAGTTAAATAAGAATTATTTGTGTATTTCTCTAATTCAAGTTTTATATTTTCTACTGGATTTGGACTTTCTATTTTTTTTTGCATCAGTTTTGTTTGCATTTTTTCCTTTAATAAACTTCCTGAAAATCAATAAATATGAATGACCAATGTTTAAGTAATAATTTTTTGATGGATAACCCAATACTACCAATGGTCGAAACTTTGTTTGATCATAAATTTTAATATCCCATAAAATAAAACCTACCTTTTTAGCAACTGAAATAATATCGGAATGAAAATTTACTAAAGGGACATCATTTTTTAAATCTCTGTAATCTTTTACTACCCAAACAGCATAAGCATTACTTTTTAACGTGACATATGTATCTTTAAAAACTTTTTCTATTTCTATAAAAAATTCATTATAAGGCAGATTGCCTAAATCTTTCTTAGAATTTGAATAGGGTTCTGGGTTTTTTACTTTATTTAAAGTTGAATGTTCTTGCCATTTGTAAGCAAAAGCACCTTTAACGGTTTTTAATAAATTACCATATGGTGGACTAGTTAATAAAAAATCAACACTATTAGGTTTAACATATTTTAGAATATTTTTAACATCACCACAAATTAACTTATGATCTTTACTTCTTTTTAAGTCTTCTCTAGCTAATTTAACAAACTTTTCATTTATCTCTATTCCTATAGATTTTCTACCCAAGTTCTTTGCCGCCTCTGCTGTTGTACCAACACCCATAAATGGATCTAATACTAAATTTCCGGACTTAGTATATATCCTTATTTGTTGTTCTGCAAGTGATACTGGAAAACAAGCTCCATGTTTCCTTTGTCTTTCAGTCCTTATACCTGGGTATGATTCAACGCTTCTACTTAGACTAGCCCATTCTTTTCCAATCAGATCATTAAGTTCATTCACACGAGTGTCCTTCCTTTTACCATAACATTCCCTGCATAATTTCTTGTCAGCTCTTTTAGTATTAGTTGGAGCATCGGTAATTTTATCGCATTTTACGCAATTAAATTTAAGTTTACCATTTATCCTATCCCCATGTAATGTTATTTGTTTTTCGCTCATTTTTATCTAACAATCTTAATTAAAGCTTTCTCTTTCTTCTTCTTTCTGCAAGAATCTCTAGCAAATCTGGATTAATCCTAATCCTAGGTATCTTTATTGGTTTTATATCTAAGTCAAAAGGATTTCTCTCTTTTTTAGATTTCACTTATAACACCTTTTTTAATCAATATTGTTTTATATTTCTTTATTGTAATCCAACTTATCCCAGTTAGTTTAGAGAGTTCGTTAATTGTAAGAGGTCTATTTTCTTTTATCAGTATTCTAAGTATCTCTTTCTCTATTCTGTTCAAAGCAGGTTTTTTTCTCATTCTGATCCACGTTTAAATCTAATGACTAACTCTGGTTTCTTTCTTTCCTCCACTGGGTAGGTTGTTACCTCAAAAATAAACTTATCAGTATCAACATTAATGCCTATTTTATCAGCAATCCTTTTTGGTATTTTTAGAGTATATTGTCTACCATCAAATATTGCTGATGATTCTACCCCCTCAGTCTTATGTTTATCTATATCTATTAATCCTTCAACTTCATTAAGAATATCCTCAGATATATTAACTTTTCCCATTTTGGATTACTTTTTAGTCTTAAATATAATATTTTAAAAATAACCTATAGACTAAAGTTTTTAAACTTTTGCATATTTGTTTATATATTTTAGACTATATATTCTGAATAATAGAAAAGCTTATATACCTGCTTAATATCTTTTAGTCTAAAAGGTATGAAGTTACAATGAAACACAAAAAGTTGGTAATAGCAATTAAGATTGCAATTTGGGTATTAATATTTGTATTATTAGCAAAACCCATATAAAGAATAAGACAGAAGCCCGAAGGCTTCCGTCGGAGGAGCCAAAATGCGTCGCGAAACACAAAATAGCTCTCCACATGGAGCGAAATATAGGGAATTTAAAAGACTTTCTGAAAAGAGGTTAGGTCAAATAAGGTGGCAAGACCGAAAAAGAAAGGAATATACCTGTACATTAACGGCAGGTTGGGTTGGAGGCAGCTTACGATGAAAGACTTCGTAAAATTCTCCAATTTCCAGTCTGAGACAGTTGACAGGATATTAAAAAGGCCAAACTGCGACTTAAGGCAAAGATTTGTTTTGAATTTTTTAAGAGAAAATGAGATTCCTGAGGAAAAATCAGGTTATTCCCAGGACTGGCCTGCATACAATAAAGCCCAGCAGAATGAAAAGCTTATCCTAATGAGTCTTTTGGATGAGCTGTTAACCTATATTCCTTTTCCAGAAAGAAAGTCTGTTGGAAGGAAACCATTTCCATTTAGGGATAAGATTTTCCATCTTGTATTGCAATCTTATAATGTTAAAAGCAGCAGGAGATGTATTTCAGATCTTGAAATCTCAAGAAAGCTGGGATATATAGAAAAGAAGCCGCATTTTAACTCTGTGCTTAAAAGTCTTAAAGATTCATCCCTTACGCCTTATCTGAAGCACCTGGTAGAGATTTCTGGATTGCCATTGCAGCAAGTAGAATCAAATTTTGCCACAGATAGCAGCGGTTTTGGCACAACCCTATTTGGCAGGTGGTTTGACGTAAGGACTGGAACTTACGAGCAGAAAAGAAGGTTTATGAAATGCCACCTAACCTGTGGTGTTCAGTCAAACATTATTACAGCAGTAAATATAACAAATGGCTGGAGTGCTGATGCACCAGAGTTTTCTGACCTTATTAAAAAAACAAGCAAGAACTATAATATCAATGAAGTATCAGCTGATAAGGCTTATTGTAGCAGGGAAAATGTCAAGATAGTTGGAGAATTAGGAGGAATACCTTTCATCCCATTTAAGTCAAATATTAAGATGACCTCTGTATGCAAGAGCAACCATATGTGGAAAAAGATGCTGTTTTTCTATCATATGTACCCAGATGAGTTTAACAGGTTCTATCATCGAAGAAGCAACGTTGAAACTGTTTTTCATATGATCAAGCGTAAGTTTGGGAGCCATTTAAGGAGCAAAACAAAAGCAGGACAAATAAACGAAATTCTGGCAAAATGCCTATGCCATAACCTCTGTGTTCTTATCCAGGAGGCATTGGAACTGGGAATAGAGCTTGATTTTAAAAAATGTGCAGGAATGGATATTGCACATAATTGATTTTATTTGTGTGCAAAGCCGCAAAAAAGAAACCTTTTTATATAATCAGTACTATTTTAATATATAAATAGGATTTTATTAGTACTAAAAATGAAAGTAGTCTCTTACAAAAACCAATACAGGATAACTATCCCAAAGGACCTGGCAGAGTCAAAGAGGTGGAAAGCCGGAACAAAGCTAAGGTTTGTCGAAGATACAGAGGGGAATGTCATCTTAAAGGAGATAAAAGGGCAAAATGGATAAAATACTTGAAAGAATGCTCAATAAATCCGGAATATTCTTAGCAGGCATTTTATTTGCAGCAATCTTATTTGTGATAGCCCTTGCTGCAGATACAATACCCCCTTCAATAAATAAGATAAATGCGACACCAGGAACATTAAGCCAGGGTGATCTGCTTAATATAACAGCAAATGTCACAGATGATATAGCCGTTGATGCTGTCTTGGTTGAGGTAAACAATGCAAACTATTCCATGGAGCGCATCCTTTACAATGACACCTTATTCTCAGACGGGTTTGAATCAGGAATATTGTCTGCTTACTGGAAAACATCCGGTACAGTTACGGTAAATGACACTGATCCTTTTGAAGGGGCATTTTATATGGAGGCTGTTGGAGGAAGCATAATAGAGAGGAACATAACAACATCAGGCTATAGTAATATTGACTTCAGCTTCTATGCAAAAACCCCTGGACTTGACATAGGGGATGTATTCCAGATTGACTGGCATAACGGGACTGACTGGGTTAATCTTATAATAACGCATGACGAGGCTGATGAGGAATTTTTAGGCATCACCGGATATAGGTTCTTTGGCTTTAGCCTGCCTGACTCAGCCTCTGATAAAGAGAATATAACAATGAGATTTACATGTACTGCAGCAGCAACTGAATTCTGCTATATAGATAATGTGGTGGTGGAAAAAAGCAGTATGGCTGAAACTGTATCATACGATGGATTTGAGTCAAATGACCTTTCTAACTGGACAACCTCAGGAGCTGGAGCTGCATGGGTAATCAATTATACAGACCCGTTAGAAGGAACATACCACCTGAAAGCCGAGCCTAATAACCTGGACGGGAGTTTCATAGAAAAGAATCTATCCGCCCTTGGCTATAGGAACATAGATGTCAGCTTTTATGCAAAAACGCCTTTGCTGGACTCTGGTGATGCCTTCCAGGCTGACTGGTATAACGGGACTGACTGGGTTAACCTTATAATAACGCATGACGAAGCAGAGGATGAATTCCTCGGTATAACAGGCTATAGGTTCTTTGGCTTTAGCCTTCCGGATTCTGCAGATAATAAGGATAATATCACAATACGGCTTGGATGCAAGGCAGCAGGCCTCGGAGAGGTGTGCTATGTGGATAATTTCATGATAACAAAGGTCCCTTTAGGGGATTTATGGTCTTATACATATAATACAACAGGGTTAAGCTCAGGATCAAACAATTATACAATATACGCAAACGACTCCAGCGGCAATAGTGCAACACCAAAAAAAGGCAATTTTACAATATTAGCCAATTACTCAGACACAATTGCACCGGATGTAGCTCTTGATAAGCCAGACAATGACCATGCTGATGATTCCATGCCATATGTCAGCATAGTATTTAACGGGACAGCAAGCGATGATTATGCACTAAATAACTGCACATTATACCACAATATGAGCGGGGTATGGAAAGCGAATTTAACTATGGGGCTAAGCGGAACATCATCAACCTTTAATTTCAGCCTAAACCTGACAAATGCAACATTCGTATGGAATGTGGAAGCCTGCGACAGCTCTGGCAACTGTAATTTCTCAAGCCAAAACAGGACTGTGATATTAAACTACACCAAGAGGTACCTGCATATATTAAATTTTACACCATTGAACAACAGCTATAATATATCATTAGAATGCAATATCACTGCTTTTTTTGATAAGGATATAGACCAGTCCACCTTAAACCCGTCAAACATAATTATGATGGACAGCAGCAGCAACATAGTTGAAGGAAAGATCGAATATCTTAACAATTCAAAAAAATTGAGATTTGAACCTTACTTATTCCTGAAAGAGAATGAGACATATAGCGTAAATTTAACAGAAGGGATAAGGGGTGAAGGATATGGGATCGAATTGGTCTCGGATTTTATTTGGGGGTTCACGACAGAATTAAAAGACACTGACAATGATGGTATTCCTGATGAAGAGGATAATGATGATGATAATGACAATATAAATGACAGCGAGGATTTCCTGAAAGGCAACTGTTCGCATATCAAGACAGGCATCTCTAACTTAACAGTAAGGGTGAACCAATCAATGAACCTGAGCAAGAGGTTCACGAAAAAAGAGAGGGTGCAGTTTTTTTCAAACAACAGCCTGATGATAGAGTTTAATTTCTCTTTTTCCAACAGCAGCATCTTAGACCTGACAAACATCACAGTAGAGAAGAACTATAACTCATCATTAGGGTCATTGGCTATAAGCGGTCTAAGGCTGAACAATTCAAAAACATTTTACATCGACAATATATCCAGCCATCATGGGGTCTGCATAAGGGATGCTGACACTGCCTCTATACTGCAGATAAGCTATTACTGCAATAAGAGCCATGAGACCTTCCTGAAATGCCCTGGCAGAATTGGTAACTATAACTGCACTGTAAACGGGACAAGGTTTAAGATTACAGGGCTCAACCATTCAGGGGTTAAGCAGTCAGACGATAACACTCCTCCAAGGATCAATCTGATCAGCGTCTCATACTCAGGCTCTGGCCCTGTAACAGCAACACTTACTGTAATAACCAACGAGGATGCTCTATGCAAATATGACACACAGGACGTATCATTCAGCAGCATGAGCTACTCTATGAGCGGCTCTGGAACACAGCATTCAGGAGAAAGGTTATATAGCGAGGATGCATCAGGGACATATTATGTCTTATGCAGGGATGAATTCGGTAATACAATGACATCCTCTAATTCTATCTCTTTCAATGCAGACGTCTCAGAGAGCCAGGGCGGCGGCAGCAGCGGAGGAGGGGGCGGAACTTCTACTTTCCAGTGCAAAGATGGAATAGATAATGACGGAGATAATCTTATTGATTATCCTGCTGATCCTGACTGTGTTGGCTATTCTGATAATAGTGAGGGTACAGCAACAAAAGAAGAAGGATGTACGGAAAACTGGATCTGCGACAGTTGGGGAAAGTGCATGGACGGGTTCCAGACAAGAAAATGCTTTGAGCTTAATGACTGCAGGACAGAAAGTCATAAGCCGGATGAATTCCAGACATGCAGCAAAGACTGCGAGGAGATATGGCAGTGTGATCCGTGGTCTGTGTGCTCTGAGGGAATGAGGAAAAGGGAATGTTATGACCTGAACTCATGCAGTACAGAGGCTATGAAGCCGAGCGAATATGAAGAGTGCGAATTTGTCCAACAATGCTATAATTCGATACAGGACAACGGAGAAGAGGGGATCGACTGCGGAGGTCTATGCCCTGCATGTGAAACGTGCTATGATAGGGTCAAGAACAATGGAGAAGAGGGGATCGACTGCGGAGGGCCGTGCAGAAAATGCAGGATAGGGGATATTATAGCTACTGGAATGAATATTATGGTATTGCCTGAGAATGTCCCAAAAACAGGATTTTTTGTTGTTTTCCTGACTACCGTTTTTCTTATATACATCTTTATAAGGCAGGGTTATATGAAGAATATCAAAAGGTTTATTAAGCCGAGGCATAAAAATCAAAAAAAAGTCAGGGCCCTGGCCAAAAAGACAAAAAAAAAGAGATAAAATGCTGAGATATATAATAAGGTTGATACCTGTTTCGATAATAGAGCAACTGGAGTACAGGACACTGGAGAAATTTCCTTTGGCGCTTCTGGTAGCTACAAGAACAGACCCAAGGATCTTTGAGGAGATAAGTGAAAGGAAGGCATTAAGGGAATTCAGGGAGGCAGTGGAAAATGTGCCTGCATACAGGGATTTCCTGAAGAAAAGAAAGGTTGACTACAAATCAATAAGGAATATTGCTGACTTTGAGGAAAAGGTCCCTGAGATGACAAAGGACAACTACATAAAAAAGTATGAGATGGAAAATATCTGCAGGGATGGCAAGCTTCCGGAAGTTGGGAACATAGATGAAAGCGCCGGAAGTTCCGGAGAGCCGACAAACTGGATGAGAAACATAGAAGAAGAAAGGTTCTTATCAAAGATAGTGCAGTTTGATTTTGATTATACTTATGGAGGGGATAAAAAAGAGTATATAGTCCTGAGCGCATGGGCGTCAGGGCCATGGGCAACAGGCGTAAAATTCTGCGAGCTGATGCAGAATTATTCCCTTGTGAAGAATACAGATGCAGACATAGAAAATATAGTAAAAACCCTGAAAAAATTCGGCTATAACTACAATTACCTTATTGCAGGCTACCCGCCATTCATAAAAAACCTGGTCGACTGCGGGAAAATCAAATGGGGGAAATACAAGAATATCGATATCCTTACAGGAGGTGAAGGGTTTGTGCCTGAATGGAGAGCATATATAAAATCAAAGCTTGGAAAAAAAACAAAGATAATATCAGCATACGGGTCTTCTGACCTGGATATAGGGATCGCTGTAGAGACACAGTTCTCTATCTTTATAAGGGATTTGCTGGCTAAAAATAAAGAACTTAGGCGCGAGTTATGCGGGCATGAGGATAAGATACCCATGGTCTTCCAGTTTGACCCGCTGCAGCATTATATAAAGAATGTTACTGTGACCAGGAAAGACGGAGCCAAGATAAACGAGTTTCAGGTCACTATGCTAAACCCAAAGACAGAATCTCCAAAGATAAAATACAACATCCATGACGAAGGGGGTGTGCTTGGTTTTGAGGAGATGAGCAGAAGATTAAGGGTGCATGAGCCTGATTACCTGAAGAAATTCAGAAAAAACGGCGGGATAATAAGGAAGATGCTTCATTTCCCGTTCTTGATGGTGATAGGTAGGAGCGACGGTACCATATCGCTTGACGGGGCAAACGTATATCCCCATAATATCGAGGTTGGGCTGCACTGCAATAAGAAACTGGCTGGAATTACAAGCAATTTTAAGATATCCAACAGGATCGATAAAAAAAAGGATGCATGCTTTATTGTCTGCATAGAGCTGAAAAAAGGCGTTAAGCCAAGCAAAAGCTTAAGGACAATCTATCATGATACCATATTCAAAAAACTGCTTGAGATCAATTCTGACTACAGGAGGTCCTATAAGAACAATAACTCGTTAAAGCCAACAATAAAGTTATTCGAATACGGAAAGGGGCATTTTAAGGATAAAAATACCATAAAGAACAGGTATATCATCTAGGCATGCAAAGCGACATCTTTAAATATACCAAAAATTTCCTTTTTTTATGATAATAGGCTTAACAGGAACAATGGGTTCTGGCAAGGGGGAGATAGTCAGGTACCTGAAAACCAAGGGGTTTGAATGCCATGTTTATTCTGATATATTAAGGGAGATAGCGAAACAGAGGAATATAGAGCCGGCAAGGGCGAACCTTCAAAAGCTTGGAGCCAGCATAAAAAATAAGAGCAAAAACAAGGGGATATTATCAAGAAAGCTGCTGAAAAAGATAAAGACCGACAAGGCAGTGGTTGACGGCATAAGGAACAAGGATGAGATAGCTGAGCTGAAGAAGGGAAAAGAAACCTATATAATAGGCGTGACAGCCCCTCAAAAACTTAGGTTCAAAAGGTTAAGGAAAAGGAAGAGGGAAGGCGACCCAAAAACATTCCATGAGTTCAAGAAGCTGGATAACCTTGAAAACCGGGGAAAAACAAAGGGGCAGGAAATAAATGACTGCCTGAAGATGGCTGATTTTAAGGTAATGAACAACAGCTCTATAGAGCAATTAAAAAATAAGGTTGATAAGATATTAGAAACTATCTCTTCCTGAACATTGCTTCTGCCTCTTTCCTGCTTTCGTAAAGGTCCTTGATGTCAGAATAGAGCAATTAAAAAATAAGGTTGATAAGATATTAGAAACTATCTCTTCCTGAACATTGCTTCTGCCTCTTTCCTGCTTTCGTAAAGGTCCTTGATGTCAGAATAAACAGCTGCCTTGTCTTCATCCTTCAGCTGGGTATAATCTACCATTATATCAATATATATATTTCTTGCCCTTCCCAGCTTAAGGTCCATAAGGGCCTCTCTTGCACTGTCTATCTTGTATCTGATGGATTGCAGCTCATCTAATTTTTTCTTTTCTTTCTTGATAGCATTGATTGCCTTCTGGATCTCTATCCTGTGCTCTCTCTCAGCCTTCTTTCTTTTCCTTTCCTCTTCTTTTCTTTTTTTCTCTTCACGCTCTTCCCTTCTTTTTCTTTCCTTCTCCAGCCTCATGAGCTCTTTTTGTTTCCTCTTTTCCTCCATCACCCTTTTTTTCTCTTCTTTCTTTCTCTGCTCCTCCCTTTTCCTTTCCTCTATGAGCCTTAGCCGTTCATGCTCTTTTCTTTCATGCTCTTTCAGCCTTCTTGCCTGCCTCCTTTTCTTCTTTATCTCATCAAATATCTTTTTCATATGGCGGACTGCAGGCCTTATTTTTCTTTTTATCTTTTCAACCTTTCTTCTTCTCTCCTCTTTCCTCTCTTCATCCTCAATAAGTTTTAGCCTTTCATGCTCTTTTCTTTCCCTTTCCTCCTCAGCTTTTCTTTTTTTCTCCTCCCTTTGCCTCCTTGCTTCATCTTTTTCCCTTTGTTTTTCTGCCTCCAACCTTATTTCTTCCTGCTCTTTTCTTTCCCTTTCTTCCTCTGCCCTTCTTTTTTTCTCCTCCCTTTGCCTCCTTGCTTCATCTTTTTCCCTTTGTTTTTCTGCCTCTAACCTTATTTCTTCCTGTTTTTTTCTTGCTTCTTCTTCCCGCTTTTTCTTAATCTCCTCAGCTTTTCTTCTTGCCTTCATCCCAATAAGTTTTTCCCTCATAAGCTTGAACTTAAGAAGGTCTTCTTTCTTCTTCCTTTTCTCGCTTTCCTCAAGCCTCTTTAACCTTTGCTCCTCCTTTAACCTGAGTTCTTCATCTTTTTTTCTTGTTTCTTCTTCATGCTGCTTCTTAATCTCCTCGGCTTTTCTTCTTGCCTGCGCCTCCATAAGCTTTTCCTGCATCAAGCGGTACTTAAGCAGCTCTTCTTTCTTCTTTTTATTCTCCTTAAGCTTTATTAGCCTGTTTTTCCTCCTTAATCTCCTGTACTCATTTATTCTTCCTTTTATCTCCTTGATCCGGCCACTGACTTTCCTTTTTATCTCTATTATCCTTTTCCTTCTTTCAGCCCTTCTCTTTTCAGCCAGCAACTCTTCTTTCTTTCTCTGCTCGTCCCTTATCTTTCTCTCTTCTTCCTGATTTTTCTCTTTGATAAGCCTTAACCTTTCCTCATCCCTTCTTTGTTCTGCAAGTATCTTCCTTTCTTCGGCTATCCTTTTTTCTTTTACCAGCCTTAACAGCTCTTTCTCCTTTTTCTGCCTTATAGTAAGCTTTAACCTTTCAGCTTCTTCTTTTCTCTTTTGTACAAGATTCTTTATTCTCTTTTCTTCACTTTGTTTTCTGGCCTCTTTCCTGTTCTTTTTCATCTCCTCAATCTTAGCATGGATCTTCTTTTTCAGCTCTATTATCTTCTTCCTCCTCTCGGCTTTCCTCTTCTCAGAAAGAAGCCTGGCTTTCCTTCTGGCCTTTTCTCTCCTGTTTTCTTCTATAAGCCTTAACCTCTCCTCTTTCTGTTTCTGCTCAGCCCTTTTCTCCTCTTCTATAATCTTTAATCTCTCCTGCTCCTTCAGCCTTGCCTCTGCTTTCTTCTGCTCAATAACCCTGAGCTTTTCCTGCTCCTTCAGCCTTGCCTCTGCGTTCTTTTCCTCTATAAGCCTTAACCGGTTCTCCAGCTTGATTTGCTTAGCCTTTTTCCTCTCTTCTTTAAGCCTAAGCCGTTCCTGTTTTCTCCTCTGCTCTTCTTCCTTCTTTTGCTCAATAACCCTAAGTTTTCCCTGCTCTTTCAGCCTTGCCTCTTTCTGTTTTCTTGCCTCTTTTATCCTCTTTTTTATCTCCTTAATCTTAGCATGGATCTTCTTTTTCAGCTCCATTATCTTCTTCCTTCTCTCGGCTTTTCTCTTCTCAGAAAGAAGACAAGCTTTTCTTCTGGCGTCTTCCTTCCTCTTATCTTCAATGAGCCTTAACTGATCCTCCCTCTGGATCTGCTCAGCCCTTCTCTCCTCTTCTATAAGCCTTAACCTCTCCTGCTCTTTCCTTTGCTCTTCAGCCTTCTT
This sequence comes from Candidatus Woesearchaeota archaeon, assembly GCA_019323195.1. Lineage (GTDB taxonomy): Archaea > Nanobdellota > Nanobdellia > Woesearchaeales > JACPBV01 > JAHWHQ01. The sequence goes on from JAHWHQ010000062.1 coordinate 45,351, forward strand.
CTCCTCGATAAGCCTTAGCCTCTCCTCCTCCTTTATCCTTGCCTCTGCTTTCTTCTGCTCAATAACCCTGAGCTTTCCCTGCTCTTTCAGCCTTGCCTCTGCGTTCTTTTCCTCTATAAGCCTTAACCGGTTCTCCTGCTGGATTTGCTTAGCCTTTTTTCTCTCCTCTATGAGCCTTAGCCGTTCCTGCTTTCTCCTTTGCTCCTCCTCCTCTTTCTCTTCAATAAGCCCAAGTCTTTCCCGCTCCTTCCTTCTTGCCTCTTTCTGTTTCTTCGCCTCTTCCCTGCTTTTTTTGAGAGTGTCAACAAGGGATTTTATTTTCTTCTTCATCTCCATTATTTTCTTCCTTCTCTCGGCTTTTCTCTTCTCAGAAAGAAGCCTGGCTTTCCTTCTCTCCTCCTCCTTCCTCTTCTCTTCTATCAGCCTGAACTTTTCTTCCTTCTGCTTCTGCTCAGCTCTTTTCTTCTTTTCTGTAAGCCTAAGCTGGTCCTCCCTTTGGATCTGCTCAGCCCTTCTCATCTCCTCTATAAACCTAAGCCGTTCCTGCTTTTTCCTTTGCTCTTCAGCCTTCTTCTCCTCAATAAGCCTTATCCGTTCCTGCTTTTTCCTTTGCTCTTCAGCCTTCTTCTCCTCAATAAGCCTTATCCGTTCCTGCTTTTTCCTTTGCTTTTCAGCCTTCTTCTCCTCAATAAGCCTTATCCGTTCCTGCTCCTTCCTTTGCTTTTCAGCCTTCTTCTCCTCAATAAGCCTTATCCGTTCCTGCTCCTTCCTTCTTTCTTCTTTTTTCTGTTCCTCTATCTGTTTTAGCCTTTCCTTTTCTTTTCTTTCCTCTTCTTTTTTCTGTTCTTCTATCAGCCTTATTTTTTCTTTTTCCTGCTTCTCCCTCTCAATGAGCCGTAGCCTTTCTGCCTCTTTTCTTTTCTTTTCCACTAGTTTTTTCAGCTTTTCTTCCTCTTTTAATCTCTCGGCTTCCTCTCTTCTGTTTTTTGCCTCTTCAAATATCTTTTTTATCCTTTCAATCCTATTTTGTACCTTCTTTTTTACTTTTTGAACCTTCTTCCTTCTTTCAGCTTTTTTCTTCTCAGAGACAAGACGGGCTTTCATTCTGGCATCTTCCTTCCTTTTCTCTTCTATAAGCCTCAACTGATCCTCCCTTTGGATCTGCTCAGCCCTTTTCTTCTCGTCTATAAGCCTAAGCTGCTCCTGCTGTCTCCTTTGCTCTTCAGCCTTCCTCTCCTCAATAAGCCTTTGCCTCCCCTTCTCATTCCTTATTGCTTCCTCTTTTTTCTCTTTCTCCCTTTTTTGCGTTTCAATAGCCTTTAACCTTTCAGTTTCTTTTTTCTTCTTTTGAATCAGCTCCTTCCTCCTTTTTTGCTCCTTCAGTCTTCTTGCTTTTTCCCTTCTTTTACCTATCCACTCAAACCTCTTTTTGATATTCCTTTTAACCTCCATGAGCTTTTTTCTTCTTTCCTGTTTTTTCTTTCTTGCCAATGCCTCTCTTTCCTTCTGTTTCTCCTGAGCAAGCCTTAATTCCTCCTCCTTCAGCCTTTTTTCCTCCTCTATCCTTGCTCTTTTTGCCTCGAGCTTTTTCCTTCTCTTCTCAAGTTTTTTCTTCTCTTCTATAAGCCTAAGCCTTTCCTGTTCTTTTCTCTTTTCTTCCTCTATCCTTCTTTCTTCTCCTTCCCTTTTTTCCCTAATAAGCCTTAGCCTCTCCTCCTCCTTCTTGTTTTTCTCAATCTGCCTTAGTTTTTTGATTTCCTTTCTTTTCTTTTCCAGGATTTTTTTCCTTATCTTCTCCTGCTTCATCTTCTCCGAAGCAGCCCTTCTTCTACTTATCCATCCAAACCTTTTGCGCAGGTTATTCTTAAACTCCTCC
>JAHWHQ010000063.1 GCA_019323195.1 Candidatus Woesearchaeota archaeon
ACGTGGGAATCCTCCTCCTCGCATTTATCATTTATTGTTATGGCATGGCGTAAGCCTTTGGAGGTGTCGGAACCGTAGGTTCTGACGTGGGAATCCTCCTCCTCGCATTTATCATTTATTGTTATGGCATGGCGTAAGCCTTTGGAGGTGTCGGAACCGTAGGTTCTGACGTGGGAATCCTCCTCCTCGCATATTTACTATTAGGCCTATTACGAGCAAAGTGAGAATGAAATCCCTAACAAAATACCTTTTCTTCAACACAGAAAACAGGATTGAATTTGTCAACATCACAGACCAGGTAGAGGAGGCTGTAAAAGAATCAGGTATTAAGGAAGGCCTTGTCCTTGTAAATGCCATGCATATTACCGCCTCTGTCTATGTCAATGATGCAGAGTCCGGCCTTATCAATGACTTCCAGAAATGGCTCAAGAAGCTGGCTCCTACAGATGAAAGCCTGTACCAGCACAACCTTACAGGAGAGGACAACGGCTATGCCCATCTATGGAGGACAATAATGGGCAGGGAAGCCACGATAGCAGTGACCGACGGAAAACTGGACCTAGGCCCCTGGGAGCAGGTCTACTATGCTGAATTCGACGGCCAGCGCAAAAAAAGGGTCCTGGTAAAGGTCATTGGCGAATAAGATCCTTAACCCAAAAACATAAAGATGTCAAGAACCACCAATCATAGATGGGTGGCATGCAAGGCTCAAGCCTCTAAAGCCATCCCGTCAATGTAGGTGGTTCTTGAGCATGCTCAGAAACTTTCCATCATTTGAATTGAGATTGGCTTTCAGCTACCAGTCCTAGACTGGTGGAAAGTTTCTGACATTTCTCAAAAAACCATCTCCAGTACACAAATATGTATACTAACATAACATTATCATATTTTCCAAACGGAAAGTATTTAAATGGGCTGTCCAAAGAGATATATGTGCTTGGGGGTGGTAGAAAGAGACCACATTGCACAAAAGGGGGGTGGTATTTATTTTTTCAGACCAAAAGAAAGAGGACTCTAAAGTCGTGGATATAATCCATCAGTACAGCAAGTTCTACGTCCATAAGCAGTTCGAGTTCAAGAACGGCCTGTTGTTCATGCGCCTAAAGAAAAGATCCATACCTGCACAGGCCTGAAGTCGCTTGATATATATAAAAACCACAGGTTTTATATACTTTATTTCTTAACAGCTGTATAGGTGAACCGATATGCCTGTAATAAAAGTAGATTTATGGAAAGGAAGGACAGAGGAACAAAAAGCAGAGATAATAAAAGGGATAACATCTGTTTTTGAGAAGCAGGGTGTTCCAAAAGAGCACGTCACTGTAATCATCAATGATATAGACAAATCCAACTGGGGGATGAGAGGAGAACAGGCCTCAAAAGTCATGCAGGATGGAAAATAAAAGATTAGCTTTTACAAAAAAGAAGATAGTGGAGATTATAGATAGACATAAGACACCCTTCCATATCTATGACGAAAAGGGGATAAGGGAAAATGCAGGAAGATTAAAGCACGCATTTAAGGATATCTATGGCTTTAAGGAATACTTTGCAGTCAAGGCTCTGCCTAACCCTTTTATTCTAAAGGTCTTAAAGGAAGAGGGCTTTGGCACTGACTGCAGCTCTTTGCCTGAACTGATACTTTCTGAAAAGGTAGGCATTACAGGTGAAGAAATAATGTTCAGCTCTAATGACACCCCTAAGAAAGAATTCATAAAGGCAGCAGAGCTGGGAGCGATAATAAACCTTGATGACATAAGCCACATAGATTTTCTTGAGAAAGCTGCAGGCATACCAAAGGTAATCTGTTTCAGGTACAACCCAGGAAAGCTAAGAAAAACAAAGAAGCAGAATGTTATTGGAAAACCTGAAGAGGCAAAGTACGGCCTTACAAAAGAGCAGCTCTTCAAGGCTTATAGAATAATGAAAGAAAAAGGTGTAAAAAGGTTCGGGCTGCACACAATGATAGCCTCAAACGAGCTCAACTACCAGTTTTTCATCGAAACAGCAAGGATGCTTTTTGATTTAGTTGCAGAGATATCAAAAGAAGTAGGGATAAGCTTTGAGTTTATCAACATAGGCGGCGGCATCGGCATCCCTATGAAGCCAGGGGAAAAGCCTGTAAGCTATGAGAAAATAGCCCAGGGCATAAAAAAGCATTATGAAGGAATAATAGTAAAGAACGGTTTAGCACCTTTAAAGCTCTTCATGGAATGCGGCAGGGTGATAACAGGCCCTTACGGCTGGCTGATAACAAAGGTAATACACATGAAGCACACCTACAAGGATTTTGCAGGCTGTGACGCCAACATGGCCAACCTCATGCGTCCTGCCATCTACGGCGCCTACCACCACATCACTGTATTAGGCAAAGAAAACATCAAAGCAGACCATAAGTACGATGTCACAGGAAGCCTATGCGAAAACAACGACAAGTTCGCGATAGACAGGAAGCTGCCTGAAATTAAAGAGGGCGACATCCTTGCAATACATGACACAGGCGCTCATGGGCATGCCATGGGCTTTAACTACAACGGCAAGCTGAGAAGCGCTGAACTGCTCTTAAGGGAAGACGGCTCTGTTCTTGAGATAAGAAGGGCTGAGACTGTTGAGGACTATTTCTCCACGCTGGATTTTGGGAAGGTAAAGGAGTTTAGGGCTTGACTAAAAAACTATCATTAAGAGATATTCCACTAGGATAAAAACCACCCATCACTGAATATCCTTATGATAAAGATCAAGAAAAACCAGCTTATCCCCTGTTTCGATATAAGCATAAGATAATCTGAAAGGAGCGATATAGACCTCCCTGGTTCCCTTCCTGTTATATCTCATAGGCTTACCGATCTCAGGATTCTCAACTATCTTCTTTATCTGCTTTTTCAATTGTATCTTAACCGCCAGATTTTTTATTTTCTTTATCCTCCGCTCAAAGGATGGAGAAAATTCAACAATCACCATTTTTCAAGTTCACTTAAGAAATCCTTGGAATCCATGCTCTTGAATTCCCCTTTTTCATAGCTTTTCCATGCCTCCTCAGTTCTCCGGGCAAATTCAAGATCCTCAGCCAGGTTTTGGTCCAGCCTGCTCGCTTTCTTCATTATGATCTGCCCATTGTTTCTTATGACAATCAATTTTTCACCTTCTTCTATCCCCTTTCTCATCTCAGAAGGTATCACAACCTGGCCTTTTGAGCTCATTTTTGTTATAGCTACTTCCATATGTATCGCCTATGTAAGACTAATCTTACATCATATTTAAATGTTATGGTTTTTTAATAGCAGACAAAAATAAAGCATAATAGGATATAGCCAAATCCCAAAATAAGACCCTTTATCAGAATATGCTTACAAGGATTTTAGGGATAGCTTTCTGACAACAGCTTCATCCCAGCCAGTTCATTAAGATGACTAGTAATGCTACTAACATGGCTATCACCACAATTGATCAGGACACTAGCTCTATCTGCCAGCAATTCCAACGATTTAGAAGGCATTACCATATCCCGGCTTTTAGGGCTGATAACATAATGTAAAGGGCGTTTTGAACCGCGGATATCAAGAAAGTCAAGTTTAACTCGCCGGTAAAATGCATTTAGTGTCTCCTGACATAAACCGACTAGGGGTGCTGCTGGTATAAGAGGTATAGTCATAAGTCCAAACATGGTAAGCGCAATTTTATGCATCTGGGAAAGTTCAGCATCATCCCCTAATCTGACCACCTCCTTGCCTGATTCCCTTGCTATGCCAAGTGCACTTTTATTACGGTATGACCTGTCAGTCAAAGCAAAATAAGCTGAAATAAAGGGCCTGTATAAGCGAAGGATCAATTTAACATCATTAAACTCATCTGAACCCTCAACAGCTATTGTGTGATACTGAGATACCACCTTTCGTGCAAATTGGGTTTCTCTAGGATTGTAGATATGGTACTCTCCCAGGATTCCTAATTTTTTGCAAGGATAAGGTGATTTAATCAAATAATCCCTATAGATCATATTTCAATAGAAGCATGTATTCATTTTTAAATCTGACGGGCAGAAATCCGGAGAAAATCCAACAATCACGCTTATTCCAAGAATTTTACCGCATTTTGTTATTATACCACCATCACCTTTCTATATCAGATGACAATATCGCACTGAAAATGACACAGATAAACCCTTACGAAGATGCAAAAGAGCTAATTAATGAGGCTGCAGAACCTTGATGATGAGCACTGGAGCAGGGAGAAGGTTGATAAGAAGCTAAAGAAGATAATGGATAAGAATACTGCATTGGTCATTGAGACTTCGAAAAAATACAAGGTAAGCCTGCGCTTAGGCGCATATATATTATCGATATCAAGGATCAGAAAAAAAGCAAGGAAAGAGCTGAATGAAGACCATTGTTATGATTCAAACAGAAGATTTTTATATTAACTGTTTTTTTCTCTGTAAGATGAAAAACGATTTGTTTGAAATGGTTGAAGGGTATGACGCTATCTCAAGGTCGATAGTGCTGATAAATAAGGCTGCGAAGATAATTGGTTTAAAGGAGGATGATATCTTAGAGATTATTCAGCCGCATGATATACAGATCTACAAACTTCATGTAAACATCCTTGGCAAGAATTTTAATATATGGTGTTGTACTTCCCTGCACAATAAATCAAGAGGGCTGTACAAAGGTGGAATCAGGATAAGCCCTAACGTAAATATCTTTGAAGTGATTGAATTAAGCAGGCTTATGACAGTGAAAACAGCGTGTGTAGATCTGGAATTTGGAGGGGCTAAAACAGGCATAAAATTTGACATCAAAGAAGCCTATAAAATCTTTGGTATTGACAAATATGACCCTGTATTTGAAGCCAACATCAAGCGCGGGATATTACATGAGTTCTCCCACCATTTCAAAAAAGTTTTAGAGACAAATGCTTATGTCCCTGCACCGGATATCGGGACCAATTCTTTAGACATG
>JAHWHQ010000064.1 GCA_019323195.1 Candidatus Woesearchaeota archaeon
CGAGACCTGTACTTACAATTGCTAACGAGCAGTTATGTGATCGAGCACATTGTAGGGACTGCTCCCGAAAGGGAGAGGAAGGTGCAGGCTACGGTAGGTCTGTATGCTCCGAATCCTCTGGGCTACACGCGCGCAACAATGGTAGTGACAATAGGATGCAACTCTGAAAAGAGAAGCTAATCCCCGAAACACTATCTTAGTCCAGATTGTGGATTGTAATTCATCCACATGACGTTGGAATCCCTAGTAATCAGAATTCAAAATATTCTGGTGAATATGTCCCTGCTCCTTGCACACACCGCCCGTCAAACCACCCGAGTAGGGTCTAGATGAGGTCTTATTTTTAATAAGTTCGAATCTAGGCTTTGCGAGGAGGGTTAAGTCGTCACAAGGTAGCCGTAGGGGAACCTGCGGCTGGATCACCTCCTTTTTTTAATATGAGTTACTAAACCTCTTTTATTTTCATAGCATAATCATAATGGGCCTGTAGTTCAGTCGAAGAACGCTGCCCTTGCATAGTACGGAGATTAATTCGTGCAAAAGTCAGGCAGAGGTCCTGGGTTCAAAACCATTTCTCCGCAGGAGAAATCCCAACGGACCTGCGAGTAATGTTGAAAGTCCCAGCGGGTCCATTTTTCATATTCATTTATTCACATAAATGGACGTCAAGGATAACTGAGTTTATCCTTGGTACGGGTTGATTTTAATGAGACCATGCATAGAGTGGAGACGCTATTAGGTGGATGACTTGGCTTAAGATTATGATGAAGGGTGTGACAAGCTACATAATGCCTCAGCTAGACGCAAGTAGTCTTTGAACTGGGGATTCCCGAATGCGACTTCAGCATTAAATCCGTAAGGATGAGCAACGCGGGGAATTGAAACATCTTAGTACCCGCAGGAAAAGAAATCAATTGAGATGTTGCGAGTAAGGGCGACTGAAAGCATCATAAGGCAAACTGAATTCTTATCAGAAATGATAAGAAGATGTGGTGTTATAGACTGTTTTTATCCTCCCTTGGGAACTCAAAGTCTCCTGAAAAGGAGCACCTTAGAGTGTGAAAGTCACGTAGAGGCAACTGAGAAGGATTTTAGCAGTATCTTGAGTACTGTCTATTGGATATTAGGCAGGAATATGGGAGACATCGATTTCCAACCTTAAATAGATCTTAAGTCCGATAGCTTACCAGTACAGTGATGGAATGTTGAAAAGAACCCATGACAGGAAGTTAAAAGAACCTGAAACCTAATAGTTATGGATCGATAGTGCGTTAAGTTCTATCGTACGTTTTGAATAACGTGCCAGGAAGTATATTTAAGTGGCGAGGCTAAATAAAATGGAGCCGCAGCGAAAGCGATTGCCCGTAGCTTGTGATGGGCAGGATATGAAAGTGTCCCAAGTCACTTGAATATGACCCGAAGCCAGGCGATCTAACCTGAGGTAAGATGAAGCAAGGGTAAAACCTTGTGGAGGTCTGAAGAATTGCTACGAGCAAGTGCTATTCTAACCTCTGGCTAGGGGTAAAAAGCCAATCGAGCTTGGCGATAGCTGGTTCCTACCGAAGTTGGCCGCAGTCAAATTCTAATTGAGGGTGCTGGAGTTCTAGAGCTACGGATCTGGGATTTAGGACTCGAAAGGGTTCGGTTCTTTGTCCAACTCCAAATATTCCAGCCTCAAAGAGATTAGAGGACGGGTAGTCGGCATAAAGTTGGCTACCGAGAGGGGAACAACCCAGACTATAGTTAAGGTCCCAAAATGCTGACTAAGTATTAAAGGGTGAAGGGTGTCAATAACCAGAGACAGCGAGGAGGTTGGCTCAGAAGCAGCCATCCTTTAAAAAGTGCGTAACAGCTTACTTGTCAAGGTTATTGGCCCCTAAAATGGACGGGGTTAAGTCAGTTACCGATACTATAGGTCACTTTTGTGAATGGTAGGTAGGTATCCTATGAGGGTAGAAGTGCTTTCGTGAGGAAGCATGGACCTTGTAGGAAAAAGAATCCTGGTGGTAGTAGGATCTTAGCAGTTTGAGAATAGCTGTCACCGAAAGGGCCATGGTTCCTTGACAATGTAGATCAGTCAAGGGTTAGTTAGTCCTAACCTAGTTCGTAAATCGAATGAAGGGAAAGGGAAAAAGGTTAATATTCCTTTACTACTTAAGTATTCGTGGCGACACAAATCCTATTCCCGACACTTCGGAATAAACCAACACAGCCTTCTGTGTTAACTGCAATAAATCAGGGGAGTATCATAATGATGAGAACCTGATTAAATGCAGGAATAGTGTCTCGTATGAGGCATTTGGTTGATTTCTGGAGTTCTTAAAAAAGGAATAGGACAAATCTTAAGTAACTCTACATAGAACCAGCACTGGTGCCCCTGGGTGAGAAGCCCAAGGTGTGAAGAGGTAAACTAGCTAAGGGAATTCGACACATTAGCCCCGTACCTTAGGTATAAGGGGTCCCTGCGGTTGTTAGCTTATGTTAGCAATTACAGGGTGCAATTACAAAGAGGGTCCGACTGTTTAACAAAAACTTAGCCTTCTGCCAGCCTGCAAAGGTGTGTATAGAAGGTGACGTCTGCCCAGTGCCTGCACTTTAAACTCCTTTCCAAGGGAGCTAAGAACAGGTAAACGGCGGGGGTAACTATAACTCTCTTAAGGTAGCGAAATGCCTTGCCGTTTAATTGACGGCCAGCATGAATGGCGTAACGAGATCCTCGTTGTCCCTAACTAGAACTCTCCGAACTCTCCATTCTGGTGCGAAGGCCAGAGATCTCCAGTGGGACGTGAAGACCCCGTGAAACTTTACTGTAGGTTGTTGTTGCAATGTGAGTTTTGTTGCATAGTGTAGGTGGGAGTCGATAAAGCTTGATTTTCGGATTAAGTGTAGACGCCAATGTAACACCACTTTTCAAAATTTACGTTGCTAACTTCGCAAGAAGGACCGCAATAGCTAGACAGTTTGGCTGGGGTGGCACACTGTTGAAAAGATACGAAAAAGAGGCTTTTTGTATAAAGGTCTCGTTCGACTTTATATCAACAGTGCCCAACGGTTGGCTCAACTCAGTCAGAAATTGAGTGTAGAATGCAAGGGTAAAAGCCAGCCTGACTGGATTCATAACAAAATTGTATCCAGGATAGAAATATTGGCCTAGCGAACCTCTATGTCCTCCTCGATGGGGGCTAGAGATGACTGAAAAGTTACTCCGGGGATAACAGAGTGGTCGCGCCTGAGAGCTCATATTGGGCATTTAAGGTTGCGAACGGAACTTCAAGATAAGTGGTTTTCACAATCCTGGAAGTACCTAGCAATAGCCTTAAAGCTCAAGAGTTTATCGACGGCGCGTCTTGCTACATCGATGTCGGCTCTTCCTATCCTGGCTGTGCAGAAGCAGCCAAGGGTGTGGGTGTTCACCAATTAAAAGGGATCGTGAGCTGGGTTCAGAACGCTGTGAGGCAGTTTGTTTAATATCTACTGGAGATGTTGATATCTGAAAGGAAGGATCCTCTAGTACGAGAGGAACGAGGATCCGAAGCCTCTGGTGGACCTGTTATCTAACAAGGTAAGCAGGGCAGCTACGCTTTATATGGATAAGTGCTGAAAGCATCTAAGCACGAAGCCATCCTTGAAAAGAGATATCTTAGGACTCCCATAAAACATGGGTTTAATGGAATTGATGTGTAAGTGCCAAGCTTCGGCGAGGTATTCAGCATGCAATCTCCAACCGTTCATAACTCTATGCATGGTTATCATTTTTTTCTTCTTATTGCTTTCATTCACAATTCTTTAAGATAGTGTTAACTATATTCCTTTAATCATCCAGTAGATATTATCTGCCTGACAGGTTTTTTCTGAAGCCAGCTCTAATTTTACTTAAGCCCTCCCATCAACAATTATTTAAACAGTCTAATTCTCCCCTCTGATATGGCGCGGCTCTATAAGAATATGGAGATATTCCAGCTGTCTTATTCTCTTGCTATAGACATACATAAGATGCTTGATAAATTCCCTGAAAAGGAGAAGGACAATATCATATCACAGATAAGAAGGTCTGTAACCTCTATTCCGCTGAACATTGCTGAAGGCAGTGTAAAGAAGTCCTATAAGGAGTTTCTGACTTATCTGAGCCATTCCTACGGCTCTGCAAAAGAACTGGATGTTCTGTTGTCAATGTCTAAAGATTTGGGATATATAACAAAAAGCGACTACACAATACTTTTCAATAAGCTGGATAAACTGATGGCAAAACTCTTCGGATTTATGAATAACATCGAGTCCAGATTTGAAAATAAGAAAAGGTTTTTTATAAGGTTTAATGAATATCCAAAATATAAAAAACAACGTTCTAAAAAAACAAACATTTAATAGGCTAAATAATAGAAAAGTTTATAAATAATGAACATTTAATTGAATTAAAATGGAACTGACAAAACTATTTACAAAGAAAAACATCGAGATACTTGAGCTTTTGGAGAAGGAATCGTTGCATATAAGGGACATCGCTGATAAGCTAGGCATAAGCCCGGCCAAGGTGCACGGCACGATACAGCTGTTCAAGAAGCATAATATCGTGAACGAGATAAAGGACAAGAATAAGAAGATAATAAAGCTGAACAAGAACAACAGGCTGCTTAAAAACATAGAAAGCCTGATGGAAAGGGAGGAAAAAGCTGACGAAGAGGAGATGGTCCATCTGTTCGACAACATATCACCGCTTGATTTCAGGTATTACGGAAGAAATGAAAAGGCAAAGGAAAAGCTAAAGCCCTACCTTTCAGAGGAAGGTGCAGTAAGATACCTGGCAAAGGTTGAAGGCGCGCTTACAAGAACCCTTGCAAAAAAGGGTGTTTGCAGCAGGAAAACAGCTGATGAGGTTGAAAGGGCCTCTAAACAGGTAACAGCCCAGGAGGTCTACCTTGAGGAAGACAGGATAAAGCACAACATCCGGGCATTGGCCAACTCCATAAGAAAAAGGGTCTCTGACAGCGCAAAGCCGTACGTCCATTTCACCACAACATCTCACGACATAATCTGCACAGCAGATGCTGCAAGGTTCAAGGACTTCTCAAACGATGTATTGGTCCCTGCGCTTATCAACCTGGAAAGGACGCTTATCTACATGGCACTTAGGGAGAAGAATACCCTCCAGATAGGAAGGACGCATGGCCAGCATGCAGAGCCCATAACATTCGGCTTTGCGATTGCGCAGTATGTCTCCAGGCTGGGAACAAGGATAAAATCAATCCAGAAAACCTCCAACAACCTGAGGGGAAAGATCGCAGGGGCAGTAGGCGCCTACAACGCATCCTCATTATTTTTTAATGATCCTGAAGATTTTGAGAAAGAGGTTCTTGCAGAGCTGAAGCTAAAGCCCTCCCCTATATCAACACAGGTTGTAGAGGCGGAATACATGGCTGATCTTATGCATTCGATCGCATCCTGCTTCGGGGTTTTAGCCAACCTGGCAGATGATATGAGGCATCTCCAGCGTAGTGAGATCGCAGAGATAGCAGAAGCCTTTGAAAAAAAGCAGGTCGGCTCTTCAACAATGCCGCACAAGAGAAACCCGATAAACTTCGAGAACGTAAAATCCATGTGGAAGGAATTCATGCCCAGGATGAACACAGTATACATGGACCAGATATGTGAGCACCAGCGTGACCTGACAAACTCAGCATCATCCAGGTTCGTGCCCGAGATACTTGCCGGATTATACCTCTCCATAACAAGGATGAACAGGGTTATGTCCAGGCTGGTTGTCGATAAGGCTAACCTCAAGAAAAACTTTAACATTAACAGGGAGATGATAACAGCCGAGCCCGCTTATATTTTATTAGCAGCGCACAACCACCCTGATGCGCATGAATATGTCAAGAACCTTACATTAAAATCACAGGAAACCGGGAAGCCTTTCAGGGAATTATTGTTCAGGGATGAAAAGCTAAAGGAATATATCTCCGGATTCACTGAAAAGCAGATAGGGATACTGAAAAACCCTGAAAGGTATGTGGGGATCGCATCTAAAAAGGTGGAGAAGATCTGCGGGTTCTGGAAGAAGGAGCTAAGGATTTAGTTAATATTCTGCTCTTTCAGGAACTTATCAACCTCTTGGTCAATTATTGGCATATTTATATCATAGCCTTTATTCAATCTTTTTAGCAATTTGGCATTGACATTAAGCAATATCTTATTCCTGACCTCTTTGCTATCCCTCTAGAGAAGCCTCCTATCCACAGGATTTATTTTCTCTCTATATTTAAGTGCAACCTCAATATCCCGTTCTATCTCCTCATTATAATGTTCTCTTATATCTTCTTCAAGCTCTGTTTTAATAAGAATCTTATGGGTTATAACATTGCTTGCAATACCAATAAATGTTTCTGTTCAGAATCATAAATAGCCTTTCAGCTCTTTTGCCAAAGGATTGTCTCTGAGACATTCTCTTAATTCTTGAATTGCTTCATTTTGGATTTGTCTAATCCTTTCTTTTGAGAGACCCTTATATCCCGCTATTTCATCTAAAGTTTTTTTATTAAAAAATCTTTCTATTATTACATCTTTTTTATCTCCTGTAAGCTTATTAGGTAGTTGGTGAATTTGAGTGTTCATCTCCACTACCTATAAATTTTCATCTGGTTTTAAGGAATTTTCATCTTCTGTTATTTCTTTTAATGTACCTCCCCCTTCTGTAAAAGGTTCCTCTAAAGAAATATGCTTATAATGCTTTCCTCGTTTTTTAGCTTCTTGTTCCTTTTTTTCATTTTGGAATCCATGCCTTATAACCTCATAAGCAAAAGATGAGAATTTACAATGTCTTGACAAATCAAATTTTTGAAGACTTATAATCAGAAATTCCTCACCTTTGGAAAACATTTCCTCAGGAAGACCATATTTCTTCATTACATCAATGATTAATCCCTTGTTTGATAAAACCAATGCTCCCTCCAGCCAGTCCTTTTTCCTTAAGGTTTTTTTTAATAATTGAACATCTTCTATAAGGTCATTTATCATTTCTGTCACCTGCTTTAAATTATAGGGACTAACAATATCCAATCTACTATAATTATGGCTTTCCATATATTGGTGTATTAGGGTTAGGTTCTTTCGTGATAGCTCTATTTCATCAACACTTACTGCCATGTTTACAAAATTACAGACTTCCCGCATGTAGCCATTAACTTATATTTCTAGAATAAAACAGGAGGAATTATTAATTCCTCCTGCTGTTGATTTTCTGCTATGAAACTCAACAAACTCATAAACGGATTCTTCAATA
>JAHWHQ010000065.1 GCA_019323195.1 Candidatus Woesearchaeota archaeon
CACCCCTATGGACTATTGCTCACTTAGTTCGCAATAGCCCTACGCAATGTACTGTAGGAGTAATAATTGCGAAAACATTATTGATTGGATTTAAAGAAAAATGGGCCCGCGGAGATTCCCACGTAAGGGCTTCGCCCGATACACCCCTATGGACTATTGCTCACTTAGTTCGCAATAGCCCTACGCAATGTACTGTAGGAGTAATAATTGCGAAAACATTATTGATTGGATTTAAAGAAAAATGGGCCCGCGGAGATTCGAACTCCGGACCTTTATCGGGGTAGATACCCTCACGATGTCTCAGTTTGACTTATCAGTTTCGCATTATTAAAAATCGTGCGCTCGAGCCAGACTGAGCTACGGGCCCTTTACCTTACCGAAATAAGAGTCCATTTATAAATATTTTGTAATGTGAAAAATTAAGGGAAGAAATACTGTCAAGAAACGTCCATCATCCTCTGCAGGGCGTTTCTTGCCTTGTCCATAATATCCTTATCCAGCTCAACCTTATTGGTCTCATCCAGCAAACAATCATAGACCTTTTGCAGGGTTATATTCTTCATCTCTCTGCATATGCCTCCTACAGCATAAAAATCCTTGGAAGGTATCTCCCTTTTCAGCATTTTTGCCATGCCGCATTCTGTTACTGCTATGAACTCCTTTGCATCGCTCTGTTTGGCGTATTTAATCATCTGTGAGGTAGAGCATACAGCATCTGCTTCCTTAATGACATCCATACCACATTCAGGATGAACCATTACCTTTGCATCAGGATGGTCCTCTTTTGCCTTTTTCACGTCTTCTGCCAGAATCCCGTTATGGACATAGCAATAACCTGCAAGGGAAATTATCTTTTTGTCAGTCTTTGTCTGGACATAGGCAGCCAGGTTCTTATCAGGGGTGAAGATGATCTCATTTTCGTTAAGGGAATTTACAACCTTAACTGCATTTGCAGAGGTGCAGCAGATGCCAGAAACTGCCTTTGCTTCTGCAGTGGAATTGACATAACTGACAACAGCTGCATCCGGATGTTTCTTTTTAGCCTCTAAAATATCATCGGAAGAGGCCATGTGGGCCATAGGGCACTGGGATGATTTCTCGGGATGCAGAACAAGCTTATCAGGGTTAAGTATCCTGGCAGACTCTGCCATAAAGTCCACACCGCAGAAAACAATGATCTTAGCGTCTGTCTTAGAGGCCTGCCTGCAGAGCTCCAGCGAATCTCCAAGAAAATCTGCTACCTCATAGATCTCAGGCCTCTGGTAATTATGAACAAGTATTACAGCCTTTTTCTCTTTCTTTAGCTTGTTTATCTTTTCTATCAGCTCTTTATGTTCCATGGCTGTCAGGACTATAAGTCAGTATAAAAAGTTTTGGTTTTATCTTCCCTTATTAAGGATTAAACTATTTTTCAAGAAAAACCTTAGATTAAGGCTTCTTATAGTCTTTTCTAATATTATCCAATTGAGCTATAATATCCTCGATATATCTATCCCTTGAACCCCAAAGGGTAGAAAAATCAGGTGAATTGCCTAACTCTTCTCTCAGCTTTTCCCTATTTTCTTTAGATTTAATATTTATAGGGTTCACCAGAAATAATTCCTTATCCGTTATAGGTGTGAAATTAACGGTGCTACTACGCCCCTCATAAATATCCCTTATCTTATAGTCAAGTGTACTATCATTAACTGTTAATAACCCATATATAATACCAATATTCCAAGATATTCTCTCTTTCGGATGGCTTCGTCCATTACCCGCAACCCTCAAAACAGTTTTTCCTTTATTTTCTCTAGGATTATCTGAAGGTATCATTTTAATTCAGGGTAATGAGGCTGTTTTTAAAAACCTTTTCGAAAAACATTAAAAATAATGCCGGATTAGCCCTGTTCTATGGAAAAGGAGATAGTCAAGGATATAATATGCGCTTTAGATAATAACCTGAAAGAGAAAGGGGAATATGTGCAGTTCAATGACCCGTCATATAAACCTATAAAGATAAATAAAGATTATTTTCATGAGATAAAGGGTTCTGGTTGCAAAGGGAAAACAGCTTTCATTGACGGAGGGAATGCTGAGATACTGAAGGCATCTAACTTTTCGCTGCAGTTTATAAGAATATACTGCTCGATATATGAGAATAACAGGAAGATAAAATCACGAAAAAAGGAGTTCTATATCCTGATCAATGCTGCGAGCAAGGAAGAAAGCATAACTTACAGGACACAATTTTTTGGATTAGATAAGGAAAGTATAAGCTTTGACTCGTTTGATGAGACAATAAGGCAGGGTAAACACAGAATCACTATCAGCAGCATAGGGAATGCAATAAGGCGGTTTGCTGAACTGGAGATGGCAAAGGATGTAATCGATGAGCTTGACAATAAGGATATTATCGTCTTAGACGGGGATCTAAAGGCGTCTGTCACTAATGAGATAGTTTATCTTGAAGAGCTGTATAGAAAATCCATTGAAAAAGGGGTTATTACCTGCGCAATATCCAAAACATCGCAGCTATTCACAGAAAAAGGGAATGCGCTTATGCCTGTGCTGGATGAAGATGCGCCGGAGAGTGAATGGTATTATTATCCATTGGTCGAGGTTAACAGCGAGAACCATAAAGCGAGAATCTATATCGTAAAGCTGCACAGGAATTCCAGATATACATTTAAACTAGAGGTGTTTAAGGGGGTTGGATTTAACGAAGAGGAGATATTTTCTTTGCTGAAGGGGAATTCAATGGATGCTGTTTTTCTTGGCTATCCTTATGGCTTAATCGAGGCTGATAAGATGGCAAGGGTCAGCAATAGGGAAAATGAATACATGAAAACAGTATTTTTGGCGAAACTAGGGAAAAATAATGAGAAGATTGCACAGTACCTGAACACATTAAATGCTCATAATATCCTGGATAGTATAGGGTGAATCAATATTTACCTCTAAAGTAAAGTCTCAAAGTATACATTTCAGTGGTAAGTACTGTAATAGCACAGTTGCACACTGTATTCCGCATGCGGCATGCAGGGTGCCACTGTGCTATACCTGATATACTCTCTGAGTTTTATACTGACTGTATACTTAACAGCTTGGCTTAAGATTACCATAAGGTTTATATACTAAACGTACTAAGGATGTGCTATATGGCAGTAAAGAAAAAAGAGGTGAGAATCATGGATAAAAGGATAGGTAATTACTCTTTTATAATCGGGGTAATTATAGCGGTAGTTCTTGGGATTATTTCCCTTGGGTCGATAACGTCCTGGCTGGCGTCAGTTATGGTGATAATGGGGCTGATTGTAGGATTTATGAATGTTACAGGAAAGGAAACAAAGGAGTTCCTGCTGGTAGCAGCCGTGCTGATAATTGCCTCGAGCATGGGAGGGGCAAGCGTTGCGCTTAGCGGAGTGCAATACATAGGGGAATACCTTAACGGCATCTTTGTACAGGTCCTGGCTTTTGTCGTTCCTGCAACAGTAGTCGTTGCCTTAAAGGACGTATGGAGAATCGGCGAGAAAGGATAAGGGATTATTTTTTCTCTCTTTTTTTTCAGAAAGTTATATATATTAGGTAATCTAAGTGCTGGAACATGTATGACATAATAACTGCAGGATCATCCACAGTGGATGTCTTTGCCAGCACTAAGACGTCAGAGCTTATAAGGATAATGGACAGCAAAGGTGAAAGAGACTTATTAGCATATCCGACAGGCTCTAAGATACTGATAGAACAACTGGAGTTCACAACAGGCGGGGGAGCCACAAATACGGCAGTTGCTCTGGCAAGGCTGGGGCATAAGGTGGCCTGCATATCCAAGACAGGCTGCGGGTCAAATGCAGAGAAGGTCAAAAGGCACCTTAAAAGGGAAAAGATAGACACTTCCCTGATGGTGTGCGACAGAAAAGGAAGGACAGGATACTCAATAATCCTGGACAGCCTGAACCATGACAGGACAATACTGGCATTCAAGGGCTCTAATAATGATTTAAGGTTTAGGGAGCTTAACCTGAAAAAGCTTAACACACGATGGTTCTATTTCTCAACAATGATGGGTGAATCTTTTAAAATGTTGGTCAAATTGGCCAAGTTTGCAGAAAAGAAAGGGATAAAGATAGCGTTTAACTGCAGCCAATACCTGGCAGAGAAAGGTATAAGATATTCAGAAGAGATACTAAAAAGGACAGACATCTTCGTACTAAACAGGGAAGAGGCAGCACTCATAACAAAAAAGGATAATATGGATGATATGCTGAAAGAGCTGCAGAAGATGGCTAAGACAGTCATCATAACAGAAGGGAATAAAGAGACAAATGCCTATGACGGAAAATATATATATACCTTAAAGCCAAATAATATTAAGGTTGTTGAAACTACAGGGGCAGGGGATGCGTTTGCATGCACATTCATGTCAGGGATGATGAAAAAGAATGACATAGAGTTTGCGCTGAGGCTTGCAAATGCAAACGCAGAGTCTGTCATACAGTATCATGGGGCAAAGAATAAGCTGCTAACATACAAAGAGGCGTTAAAGGCGATGAAAAAAAGGCATTCAAGGGTTATAAAGAGGGCTTTGAGATAAAGGTTTTGCAGAAAAAATCAGTAACATTTATATATCCACAGGATTTCCGGAAAATATAGAAAATATATCTTCAAATAAGAAAGAACAGGTGATTTTTATGTCAGATAAGCTTTTGCCTTTGGCTTCCATGGAAAAAATCATAAAGAAAGTAGGGGGATCTGATGTCAGGGTTTCTGATAAAGCAAAAACTGCCTTAAAGACAGTCATAGAGGAAAAAGCAGAAGAGATTGCAGAACGGGCATGGCGGCTAGCAACACATGCAGGAAGAAAGACAGTGAAAGAAGGGGACATAAAGCTGGCAGTTAAGCAATAATAGGGTATAAAATGACAACAAAACCAGTAAGCGTAGGAACATTAAAAAAGGGGAATTATGTAGTTATAGACGGTGCAGCATGCACAGTGTCAGACACGCAGGTTTCCAGGCCTGGAAAGCACGGGCATGCAAAGGTAAGGCTGACAGCAGTAGGCATTGTGGACGCAAAAAAAAGGGTAATAGTCCTTCCAGGGCATGATAATATAGAAGCTCCGATAATAGAAAAAAAGACGGCACAGGTATTGTCCATAGCAGGGGATACTGCAAATGTCATGGACAGCGAGACGTTTGAAACCTTTGACATGAAAATACCTGAGGAACTGAAAGGCAGCGTAGCAGAAGGTGCTAATGTGATATACTGGATAATACTAAATGACAAGGTAATGAAGCAGGTTCAGTAAAAATGGTAAAGTTTCCAGAAGCAGAAGAAAGAAAGTTCAGGAATGTTTTTGTCTGTAAAAACTGCAAGCAGAAGCTAAGGGCGCCTAACCTGAAGATTATTGCAGGGAAGGTAACATGCAAGAAATGCGGAAGCCATGCGTTCAGGCCGGTAAGGAAGAAATAACAACATTTAAAAATAATTATTTTTATTTCTTTAGACAAAATGGACTTTAGGTATATTTTATTTATAATATTCATCCTTATTATGATGCTATTTCTTTATCTTAAAAGGAAAAAGATTTACAAACAAGATGTCATAAAAGGATACCTCTCCTTCGAGATGTACAGAACAAAGGGCGGCTTAATATTTATGGACAAATTTGCAAAGAAATTCTCAAAGTCATTAAAAGGCATAGGTTATTTTGCTGTATTAATCGGCTTCTTAGGGATGATAGTTATAGCCATAGCCTTAAGCTTTAGCACATTTAATGTCCTCACCAAACCAGGTGCTCCAGCAGGGGCTGGATTAGTTCTCCCGGTAAAAGCAAAAGGAGTATTCTACGTTCCTTTTGAGTATTGGATTATCTCAATATTTGTTATAGCAGTCTTCCATGAATTTGCACATGGAATTATAGCAAGAAAGTATAAGATGAGATTAAAATCAAGCGGTTTTGCTTTTGTAGATATCAGCCTTAAATTATTAGGTATATTAATAATATTCTTTTCAATACTTAATAAAGCTAAAGGAAATATATTAAATCTATTCATAACATTTGATTTCCTAAATACTTCTTCTCCAGATTTTTGGATTACCATAGGAATAATATTAATAATAATTCCCTTATTTAAAAAAATAAAGCTTCCCATAATCCCGGCAGCATTTGTAGAGCCTGATGAAAAAGAACTAAAGAAAAGGCCTCCAAAGCAGCAATTAAGCGTATTTGCAGCAGGGCCTTTTGCAAACATATTGTTGGCATTTATTATTCTTGGAATTACAACCCTAATTTTTATACCTCTCTTAAACAGCATGGTAAGACCAGATGGTGTTTTAGTTACAGGGGTTATGGAAGGGAAGTCTTACCCGGCTGAGCAGGCAGGAATTACAGCGAACGAGGTCATAACAGGGATAGACGGCATCAAGGTTAAAGAGGTGGATGATTTTTCAGGGATATTGGAGACAAAAAAGCCTGGAGATATTATAAGGCTGGAGACGAACAGATCCACATATGATATAACGCTGGCAGAGGATCCTGAAAATGAAAGCAAGGCTTACTTAGGTATATATATACTGGAGAAAACAAAGATAAAGGAAAGCTTTGTGGAGAGGTACGGAAGATTCACTCCTCCTGTAATAATATGGTTTATAGGGCTTTTTTACTGGTTACATGTCTTGAATTTAGGCATTGGTTTATTTAACCTTGCACCGATAGGGCCGCTGGATGGTGGAAGAATGTTATTAGTGGCCCTGCAGCAGTTCCTTAAGAAAGATAAGGCTGTGAAGTATTGGAAGACTATCAGTATTTTTTTCCTAGCTTTGATTCTCATAAATATACTGTTTGCTTTTTTTTAGGTTATCAGGCGGCAATCTCTATCTCTTTCTTATGAGAATGTCTCTTAAGCTCCTCTAAGGTCAGCATATCACTTATTTCAATCAGTTTTTTTATTTTTGTGTTTGCCGTATTTAGCCTGTATAGCTTTGCCCTTCCTATCTCTCTGGTATGAACTATTATCTTGTTTTTAACCAAATTGTCCCATATCCTGTATAGGGTTGCTCTTCCAATCCCTGCGTTTTCTGCCATATCTGTTATAGAAAAATCCAGTTCTCTTTCAGTTAAAAGGTAATCCAATACCCTAATCGTTGGGGAGTCTCCCATAAATTCAATAAATAAGGATTTGTCTTGCATTTTCTATTCACCTATTAAAATAGTATATTATAACTGATATTTAAATATTTCTATTTTGATACAATATTGTACCAGAATTGTAAGAAATATTTATATAACCAGGGATAATATTTATTTTTTCATGGAACTGACAGGACTAGACATTAAAGCAAGGATAATAAGAAAGTTGGTTCAATGGAGAAAATGGGGCGGTTCACATACAGAGAATATCCTTAAAGGATTGCCATCTCACTTAAGAGGAGCTAAAGCAACAAAACAGGCTTTAAAGGAATTGGAAAGAGATCAATGGATACTTCCAGCTATAAAGACAGGAGAAACCCATTATTCATTAAATCCAAGAAAAACTGATGAAATACTGGAATTCTATGAAAAATATTGTCAAAAATAAACCTGAACTAAGCAAAGAAACAATCCTTGCTATTGAGAATGCTAAAAAGAGGATAAGAGAAGGTAAATTTCTTAGTGAAGATAAGGCAAGAAAGAGGCTCGGCTTATAATGAATTCTTAGCAATCAAATCTCTTTAACACACCTATAGCCGTGATATCCTGCTCCAGAGGTCTTGCTGCGCCATAAGAGCTGGCCGTTATAAGATACCATAAAGGAATAGTTTTTATCCTTCTCTTCAGATGTCCAGTAATATATTATCTTTGAGTTAGGGTCCCATAAAGGGGTCTCTTTGTCCGGCTGGATCCGGTATTCTGGTTTTCCTTGCGGATTAATTGTTCCACCTGCATTCTTATCTTTTCTTGTTAAGGACCGAACAATCTCTTCTTTTGTCGGAAGATGCCAGATATTTTGTTCTGCATCCTCTAGGCGTGTTCCATCCTCGCTTAGATGCAGGCAGTTATATCCTGCTTTGTTCCAGTCAGTCCCCTCTTCAGGGAAGCCTATCCCTTTAGGCGCCCAGGTTAAGGCAATTCCATTTCCTTCTATGACCCTTAACCCGAAATTATTGTCATTAGCTCTCTGCCCTACTTTTAATAGGTTAGGTATGCCAAAACCTAAGATTATCAGAACAGGTATTCCAATGATCAAATAGATTGCTAGTTTCTTATTATTAATTTTACCGAAGTAAAACCCTGCTCCCAGCATTAGCAGGAAGGGCAGTATGAAGAGGATAACTGTCATGTCCATATTGAAAAAGAAAACAGAAAACAGGGCTAATGCTATGAAAAGGGCTGCGCCAACCTTTTTGTAATAGATGGAGATTATAGCCAGGATAATGAAAACTATCGAAAAAGAAAGGTACTGGATAAAGAGCATGAGAAGATTTTCCAGTAAAGATGCCGAGTACCATCCTTCATGAAAGTTTTCAAGAATGCCCCACCATGCCCATAAAGATGCAATCAATAAGGTTATGGCTACTGCAATCCATCCTATGACTGCCTTTTTATCTTTAGCCATTGTATATAAATACTTAGGCTTGGTTATTATAAATTATTTGGTTTTTTGGAAATATTTATTAATGTGTTTATCTATCTGCTTAATATTAGGGGGTGAAATAACAGCTAAGAATATAACTCTTAAAGTAAATGCTGAACTTCACAATAGATTTATAGAACTTAAAAAAATTCCCTAGGTGAAAGCATGATGGCAAAGGATTTGGCAATAAGAAATTCAACAGCAGAGTTTTTAATATTTCAGGCAGAATCAAGAGAAGAAACAATCGAAGTGAAATATGCTGATGAGAATGTCTGGCTTTCCCAGAAGATGATGGCCAGGCTGTTTGATGTAGAGATAAACACCATAAATTATCATTTAAAAGAGATTTTCAAATCAGGAGAACTAGATGAAATCTCAACTATTCGAAAATTTCGAATAGTTCAAAAGGAGGGCAATAGAGATATAAATAGGGATATAGATTTTTATAACCTAGATGCCATAATCTCAGTAGGGTACAGGGTTAATTCCAAAAGAGCCACGCAGTTCAGGATATGGGCAACCAGGGTTCTTAAGCAGTTTGCAATAAAGGGGTATGTGTTAGACAGAAAAAGGCTGGAAAACGGCTCATTTCTGAATAAGGACTATTTTGATGAGCTTTTAGCTGAAATCAGGGAAATCAGGCTGAGTGAAAGGAACTTTTACCAGAAAGTAACAGACATTTATTCTACAAGCATAGATTATGACAAGAATGCGGAAACAACAAGAGACTTTTTTGCAAAGGTCCAGAATAAGCTGCATTATGCTGTCCACAAGCATACTGCACCTGAATTAATAATGAAAAGGGCTGATGCGAAAAAGGAGCATATGGGCCTTACATCCTGGAAATACTCTCCAGACGGAAAGATAATCAAGACAGATGTTTCGATTGCAAAAAATTACCTGAAAAAAGAAGAGCTGGAATCTTTGGGAAGGATAGTTTCTGCATATCTTGACCTTGCAGAGGAAAGAGCCAAAAGAAAGATCCCTATGACTATGGAAGACTGGGCAAACAGACTGGATTTATTTTTACAGTTTGATGAAAGAGATATATTGGATAATCCTGGGAAGATTACTGCAAAAATAGCAAAGGATTTTGCAGAAAGCGAGTTTGAAAGATACAGGATAACACAGGACAGGCTATTTAAGTCAGATTTTGATAGATTAGTTAAGCAATCTGAGAAAGTAATACAATCTAAAAGTAATATAAAAATAAAAGATATTTAAAGCCTATACCTCAAATCCAGCTCCCTGGCAGCCTTTACTGCGTCTAAGCGCCTGACTACTGTATTGGAAGGGGCGTCTAAGACCTTGGCTGGAGAATTATCAATCTCTTCCCTTATCTTTTTCATCACATCAATGAAATTGTCCAGGGTTTCCTTGCTTTCTGTCTCGTTCGGCTCTATCATCATCGCTCCGTGTACTATCAGAGGGAAATATACGGTCATCGGATGTATGTTGTAATCAAGAAGCCTTTTGGCAATATCCAATGTTGTGACATGATTCGGCAATCCTTGATCAGAAAGGACAAACTCGTGCTTGCAGACAAGATCGTAAGGAAGATTGTAATATTTCCTCAGCTTCTCTTTAAGGTAGTTGGCGTTCAGGACAGCATTCTCTGAAACCTGCCTTAAGCCTTCTGCACCTAAAGCCCTGATATAGGAAAATGCCTTTACCATGACATTAAAGTTCCCGTAAAAAGCCCTTACCTTGCCTATTGATCTGGGATTGCCTGAAAGCTTATAGGCATTATCATCTAAAACAACAGAAGGATTGGGGAGAAATTCCATCAATTCTTTCTTAACACCTACAGGGCCTGATCCAGGTCCTCCTCCGCCATGAGGGGTGCTAAAGGTCTTATGCAGATTAAGATGCATAACATCAATACCCATGTCGCCTGGCTTGACAATTCCTAATAAGGCGTTCATGTTTGCGCCGTCCATATAGACCAAAGAGCCGTTCTCATGGACTGTCTTGGTTATGTCTAAGATCTCCTGCTCAAAAATGCCTAATGTGTTGGGAATTGTCAGCATGACAACAGCAACATCCTTGTCCAAGACCTTTTTCAGCTCATCAATATCAACCTGGCCTTTTTCATTGCTCTTGATCTGAACTGTCTCAAACCCGCACATGGAGCCTGAGGCAGGGTTTGTCCCGTGAGAGCTGTCAGGCGTTATTATCCTGGCCCTTTTTTCTCCTTTAGCCTCGAAATAAGCCTTTATGAGCATAAGGCCTGTCAATTCGCCATGAGCGCCGGCAGCTGGCTGTAATGTGAAGGCGTCCATGCCGCAGATCTCGCAGAGCATCTTTTCCAGATCATACATCAGCTTTAAACATCCCTGGTTATAGGGCTGCAAAGGATGGCAGCCAGTAAAGCCGGAAAGCCTGGAAACATCCTCATTAACCTTGGGGTTATACTTCATAGTGCAGGATCCTAAAGGGTAAAAGCCGTTGTCAACACCGAAATTCCTCCTGGATAAGGCGGTGTAATGCCTTACAACATCCACCTCAGAAACCTCTGGAAGGTTAATGTCATCCCTTATTATAGATTTATCAATCAAATCATCTTTTAGAGGAACATCTAAGTCAGGCAGGCTTACTCCTGTCCTTCCCTTTACGCTTTTTTCAAAGATCAGCTTCATTTTTTAATATCCCAACAACCTTGTCCATCTCTTCTTTAGTATTCATCTCAGTAACACAGAACAGCAAGCAGTTGTCAAGCTCAGGGTAGTACTTGCCTAAGCTTAGGCCCCCTATTATGCGGTTCTTAAGCAGCTCTGAATTTGCCTTTTCAGCATCATTGACCTTGACTGCAAATTCATTATAAAAAGGTGAGCTGAAGATTGTCTGGATGCCTATCTTATTCAGGCTGTCTGATAGGTAATGGGCTTTCTGAAGGCATAATCGGGATACTTTCTTTAAACCATCCTTTCCCATAGCAGATAAATAAACAGTGGCAGCCAGGGCGTTTAATGCCTCGTTAGAGCAGATGTTAGAGCTTGCCTTCTCCCTTCTTATGTGCTGCTCCCTTGCCTGAAGGTTAAGGATGTAGCCTTTCTTGCCGTCCTTGTCAAGGGTTGCTCCTACTATCCTGCCCGGCATCTGCCTTACATATTCCTTTTTTGCAGCCATCATGCCAAGGTAAGGGCCGCCGAAGCTAATGCTGTTGCCGAAAGACTGGCCTTCTCCAACAACAATATCTGCCTTAAACGCTCCAGGGGATTTTAATATTCCTAATGATGTAGGGTCAGTAACACAAACATTGAGCAGGGCTTTGGATGAATGGACAATACCTTCAATCTGGTCAAGGTCTTCAATACAGCCCAGGAAATTAGGGCTCTGGACAAGGAAGGCTGCTGTATCATCAGATATGCTTTCCTTAAGCTTATCAATGCTGGTAACGCCTTCTTTAATATCAACCTCTGAAAGGGAAAAGCCGTGGGCTTTGCAGTAGGTCTGGACAACTTCCCTGTAATGCGGATGGACTGCTCTGGAGATAAGAATCTTTCTCTTCCTTGTTATGTTGGAAGCCATTATGCAGCTTTCAGCCAAGGCAGATGCGCCGTCATACATAGAGGCGTTGGCTACGTCCATGCCTGTCAGGGAGCAGATCATAGACTGGTATTCATAGATAGCCTGGAGCATCCCCTGGGAGATCTCTGGCTGGTAAGGTGTGTATGCGGTGTAAAACTCGCTTCTTGAGATGATATGATTGACAACAGAAGGGATGAAATGGTTGTATGCGCCTGCACCTAAAAAATAAGAGAAATCTACATTATTTTTTTTGCTTATTTGCTTTAATAAGAGCTTAAGCTCGGGCTCAGAAAGGCCTTTTGGGATGTTTAGATTTTCGTTTAAGAGCAGTTTAGAGGGTATGTCACTGAATAGACCAGAAATAGTTTCTATGCCTATCTCTTTAAGCATTGATTTCCTGTCTTCATCTGTGTTTGGAATGAAATTCATCTTATGGTGGAAACTAAGGCTGTTTTTTAAAGATTTCTAAAATAGGCAAATGAGAGTAGTTAGAGATTATATAATAATCTTAAAAGGAGATATCCCTAGTATGAATGGTAAGGGTGTTTACATAATAACAAATAAGAATAGATGGAATTGAT
The DNA here is from genome assembly GCA_019323195.1 of Candidatus Woesearchaeota archaeon. GTDB lineage: Archaea > Nanobdellota > Nanobdellia > Woesearchaeales > JACPBV01 > JAHWHQ01. The sequence continues at coordinate 12,710 of JAHWHQ010000065.1, forward strand.
TAGAAAAAGTTTAACAACAACGTTCCCAAAATGAATTTATTAACCTAATAGCTTCATCACCTGATTTTACGGTTATTTCTTTTACATTTTTGTAATGTTCATTCTCTAAGTATTCTTCTTCTTTCTCTGGTGTAGTAAGAATAATCGATTTGAAAGGAACTGTAGAAGCTAAATCTATGGCATATTTAACTACTCTCTCTTTTTCATCTTCTATACACTCAATCTCGGGTTCATCTATATCATAAAATGAGGCTCTTAGAAGATCCCTGCACATAGATTTATTATCTTCTAATATTTTATTAAACATTTTTTTTGATATAACATTATGTTGTCTTGTATGATCTTTTGATTTAGCATTAATATACATTAATTTTGTAAGTAAAGATGGTTTATCTGTTGGATTTTCTTTGGTATGTTGTTTAATTGTTATCTCATAGAAATCCCGGTCAAACACCAAGCGAAATGTAAAAGATTCTTTTGGCATTTGTATCGCCTAAGAATCTACTCCCCTAAAACCGCTTTGTTTACAAAATCGTCATCTACTTTATCTACGGCTAAAATAGTTGTTGCTGAACCTATCTTTTTTTTAACCCTAAGAAAATCGTCATCTTTTGCTTTTAATATATCTACTTTAAAAGAAGGTTTATCAAAATCAACGGAGTTGGTACTAATAAAATCTTTAAAATTAATTGCTAAATCAACAGTACTTATAATTGTAGCCGCCATTTTTTATCCTCCATTTCAATAAAATATTAGGTTTTAAAATAATAATTGACATATTAATATTTAATTTTTATGTAACAAACAGTTATTATTCTAACAAAATAAAAATTAACCATATCGCACCATTTAGGCCATTTTAACCAATATCAAACGCTTAATATCAGAGCCATAAAGTCTATCCTAATGATGGGCTAGGAACTTCATAACAACCATAATCAGTATCCCAACTATGAAGAAAGAGAATGAAAACAGGGATTTTTTTACCTTGGGCTCCTTGTGAAGCTCAGGAACTAAATCAGAAGCAGAGATGTAGATAAAGCCCCCTGCTGCGAATGGGAGTATAAAGGGGATCATCCCTTCTATGGTGGTAGAGAGGAGGTATCCTATAATGCCGCCAAGGACACAGGCAAGCTGGGAAGCAAAGTTGGTCACTAACGCCTTAACCTTTCCAAAGCCGCTATAGACCAATACGCCGAAATCCCCTAATTCCTGCGGGATCTCGTGGCCTATGATCATCAATGTAGTTATCATGCCGAATGGGACACTTACAATAAAGCTTACACCTATTATTATGCCGTCTATGAAATTATGGATACCGTCACCGAAAAGTATCAGATAGCTTACAGGGTGAACATCGCATTTCCCGCTTTCATGGCAATGGCGCCAGTAAAGGAATTTTTCCATAAGGAAGAATATGATAAAGCCTGTCAAGACATATGTTGAGACGGTTATAGGCTCTAAATGCTCAAGTGATTCAGGTATCAGGTGGAAAAAAGCGCCGCTTAACAATGCACCTGCTGAAAGGGCTACCAAAGAGATAAGTATCTTCTTTAATGAGCTTTCCCGGCACCATAAAGAGAATACTCCTACCAGCGATATCAGGCTGTCTGCCAGGGTTGCCAGCAATATCAATATTAGTACGTGCATTTTGGATTTAGGTGGGATGGGGTATTTATAAAATTATTTGTTTTATCATAAAAAGAAGAGAACAAGAGGTATTGTTATGATTGATAGTAATGTGCTTATGAAGACAGTGGAAGCCACTAAGGAGGAATCCCTGTTATATTTCTCTGAAAGTATTATGCAGAATAAGGCGCTTGGCATTATAGACTGAAGAAGTATGACCTTTCTTGTCAATCCGCTTATGCCAAAGATGCTGACAAAGGCAAGGGCGATTAGGAATGCCGAGATGAACTTGAAAATGGCTCCCAGGACAGAGAGTTTTATTGACTTAATCTTAACAGATGAAAGGCTAAAGCCCAGGATAATGAGCTGCAATGGAATGGCGGTATCTCCAAGCATCTTTACAGGATTCATAACAGCCAACGGAAGCTTGAGATTAAGGACAGAGAACAGTATTCCCAAAACAACAGCATAGATAAGGGGCAGCCTGAAAACCTCCTTAAGATTCGCTTTCCTTGCAACAATATAGACCCCAAGGCTGAACAGGAACAGTGATGTAAAGGTGCTGTAGATTACACCTTTTGCCAGACCTTCCATGCCAAAGGCGAACAAAATTATGGGAAAACCCATATTGCCTGTATTGGGAAACATCAATGGCAGGTAAAGGCCCCTGTGATCCAGCCCTGCCAGCTTAAACCAGAGGTAAGCGAGAAGAGCGCCAAACAGCAGGACAGAGGCTACAGCAAAGAATATTACGAAGAACTCATTGAATACGAAACTGCTTTCTGCAATCGAATAGAAGATAAGGCAGGGAGCGGCAATATAGATGGTGAAGTCAAGCAGTACCCTGATGTTTATTTTCTTGTACCTGCCTATAATAAAGCCTAAGGATATTATCAGGAATACAGGGGCTACTACCTGCAGTATCAGTTCAAGGGCCATTAAATCAAATAAAAAAAGGAGCTATTAATATGTTACGGTTTTTTGTGTGTATTAAGCACCTACCGAGAGGTTGTTGCCAAAACTCTCCTATCGTCGGAGGGTCATCGGGGTCGGCTCTTGATTTTATTTTTTGAAGGTCGACATTCCCCGTAAGGGACATCCCCCTTGTCGACTTAAAGAAGAAAACCGAAGGAGCCTCACAAATTGATGACCCCCATCATTTTGGCAAAAACCTCGACTAAGCTTAATACACACGGTTTTTTACTTCCCGTAACAGTTCTTCCCAAGATATTTGTTCCTGTATGATTCCAGTAAAGGGGTCATCTTTCTTTTAGGAGCTTTAACTTTCTTCAGCCTTTCCTTTATCTCCTTTTCTGTCAATTTTACATCAAGCTTTCTTTTTGGGATGTCTATCTCTATTATGTCGTTGTCCTTGATTGCAGCTATCGCTCCTCCATTGTAGGCTTCCATCTCAACATGGCCTACGCAAGGGCCTGACGTCCCTCCTGAAAACCTGCCGTCTGTTATGAGGGCTACTTTCTTATAGCCCGCACCTTTTATGACATCTGTCGGCGTTAACATCTCAGGCATGCCAGGAGCGCCAGCAGGGCCCATAAAGCTAAGGACAACAACATCACCTTCCTTTATCTTCTTATGCTCTATTGCCTTTAGGATGTCGTCTTCTGTATGGAAAACCCTGGCAGGACCGCTATGGACCATCATATCCTCTGAGACGGCTGTCTGCTTTATTACAGAGGAGTTTGCAATGTTGCCTTTTAAGACTGCTATGCCGCCCTGCTTCATATAGGCGTTCTCTAAAGTCCTGATAACATCATCATCTGAAACTTTCCCCTTGTCTGCTATCTCCTTGATGGATCTTCCGTTTACTGTCGGAGAGTCTTTAAGCATATCCTTCAGCCTGTTCAGAACTGCAGGAACACCGCCAGCCTTGTCGATATCCGCCATCTCATGTGTGCCGGCAGGGATTATCTTGCATAAATTAGGGGTTTCCCTGGAAATCCTGTCAAATTCGTCAACATCTATGCTAACTCCTGCCTCTTTTGCAACTGCTGGTATGTGGAGGACGGTATTTGTCGATCCGCCCATAGCCATATCTACGCGGATTGCATTCTCAAAAGCGTTCTTTGTCATTATATCCCTGGGCTTGATGTCTTTTTTTACCAGCTCGACAATCCTTTTCCCTGTCTCATAGGCCTGTTTTTTCTTTAAAGGGTCTAAGGCAAGGGTGGTTGCGCATCTTGTAACTGACATCCCCAAGACCTCTGTGACAGTGGCCATCGTGTTTGCTGTGTAAAGGCCTACGCAGGAGCCTGCACCGCAGACCATGCAGGGGAGCATCCTGTTTGCTTCGTCTTCTGTTATCTTTCCGCCCTTGACCTGGCCTACCAGGCCGAAGCCTTCGATAGGATGATGTTTTTTTCCATCCTTTCCTATGTTGGCCTTCATAGGGCCGCCTGTTAATATAATAGAAGGGATGTTCAATCTTCCTGCTGCCATAAGCATCCCTGGTGTGATCTTATCACAGTTAGTAACGCCTACCCAGCCGTCCATCGAATGGGATAAGGTCATGATCTCGATGTTATCTGCAATATGCTCTCTTGAAGGCAGGCTTAAACGCATCTCCACATGCATTGCTATACCATCACAAACACCCGGGACGCCCCAGACAAATGGTATGCCTCCAGCATCCCTTATGCCCCTCATCACTTCATCTGTCAGTTCATTAAGGTTTATATGCCCTGGTATGATATTGTTATAACTGTTAGCGACCCCGATGAAGGGCTTACCTGATTCCAGATCCTCTTTCTTTACCCCAGAACTCATTAATAAAGCCCGGTGGGGAAGGGTTTCTATTGCCTTTTTGATTATATCACTTCTCATTTTTATTGCCTCCTGTTCAAGGTATTGAAATAAACCTGTATATTATTATGATGATATAAATTGCCAATCATTTATAACCTTTTATATTTTTTATATGAAACTGCCTTATTTCCTGAGAGATTTACGGCTTCATCCAAAAATTCATGCTTCGCATGGATGGCATCAGATTCGTCTTTGAATTCTAATATTATTAACTGACATTCCCCGTAAGGGACATCCCCCTTGTCAGTGTACTGCTAGTCCAAAATAAAGGCTCATAAATAGATGCCATCACATTTTTGGATGAAGCCGATATTTACAGATAGATTTAAAAAAAAGGATATATTCTTATCCCCTAATGAAAATAATAAAAATTGCATCATCACAGGGCGGGTTGGGGAAGGCAACAGGCTCAGAGCTGGCTCCTGACAGGGTTATCGAGAAAACTAAGGAACTGTTCATGTCAGAGGAAGGGATACTACCGGTTTTTGATGTTGAAGCTGCTGAAATCATAGATTCCAATATTGAGGAGACGAACAAGAACATATATTCTAAGGCGTTGGAAACACTAAGGAAAAATACAAGGCCTTTATTCCTTGGAGGAGACCATTCTGTAACATACCCTATTGTAAAGGCGTTTTCTGAGGTGTATCCTGAAAATCCAGGCATAATAATATTTGATGCGCATCCTGACGCTGAAAACGATTTCATGCCGCCATCACAGGAAGACCTGCTTTGCGCCCTGGTAAGCCAGAAGATAATAAAGAAGGAGAACATAATACTGATAGGGACAAGGAACTGGGACAAGAACGAGATTGAATTCATACAAAAAAATAAGATAAAATATTTCCCGATGAAGGAAATAATAAGCGAGGGCATACATGAGATATCAGAGTCTTTTATGGCTATCGCAAAAAACTTTAAGGATTTGTATGTAAGCATTGACATCGATGTTTTAGACCCTGCTTTTGCCCCTGGGACAGGCTACATAGAGCCGGGAGGACTAACAACAAGGCAGCTGCTTTTCTTCCTGCACAGGCTTAAGAAGCTAAAAAATATAAGAGCATATGATATAGTTGAGGTTAACCCTGCAAAGGATGTAAATGACATGACATCTAAGGTGGGGGCTAAGCTTATGGTAGAGCTGTGTTAAGATGATAATTTTGGGTAAAAAATTAAAAAAGTTTAAATAGAAAGCAAGACTACTAGGGGGATATGGCAATAGAAGAATATACCTCTGCGGTTATTCCAGTGTTTGTGACACTAGGAAGCTTAGGCGCATTATATCCTTATTTTGTAGAAGGTTTTATAATATTCTCATTTGTATTATTAATAGCTTTATTTGCTCTAGAAAAATTTTTTGAAAGAATAAAGTTAAGAGGGTATTATAATATTTTCTTAGCATCAATTTCAGTTATTTTTGCTCTTTCTTATTTCCAAAAATTAAACCTATTGCTTGTACTTAGTGGAATATTGGTTTTGGGTTTTGCCATATATACTATTTTTATTGCAACCATAGATATAAAATGCGGATGTTAAAAGAAGTTTCTAAATTAAATAAAAAAATTCCTAAAATTGTTAGATTTATCTTTGGGTTAATAATACTAAACATTCCTCCAATAACCTATCTCACTCTTGCAGGAGCAGGCATAGCACCGATTTATGTGGCAGCTGTCTTTCTGCTGATAAATATTGCATCCTTGATTGCTTATTTTAAGCTAAAGGAAATTGAAGTTGAAGCTCCAATTGGAAGAGTTAAAGTTAAGAGATAAGTTCTTAGTTAAAATGCAGAAGATAATGTTCAGAAGCACAAACAAAAAAGCAACGTTAGTAAGCTTTAAAGAGGCTTTGCTTAAGGGCCAGGCGCCTGATTACGGGCTTTACATGCCTTTGGAGATGCCTAAGCTGGGAAAGGAAGAGCTGGATTCTTTTAGGGATAAGGGATATTACGAGATTGCCTTTGAGATAGCAAAAAAATTTGTTGATGACATTGAGGAAGAGGAGCTTAAAGGGCTTATAAGGGATGCCTATAATTTTGATGTTCCTTTAGAGAAGGTCAGGGAAGGGCTGCATATCATGAGGCTTGACAGGGGGCCTACTGCCAGCTTTAAGGATTTTGCAGCAAGGCTGATGGCCAGGCTGATGCATTATTTTGCCAAGAAGGAGAAGAGGAAACTTACTGTGCTGGTTGCAACATCAGGCGACACAGGAGGGGCTGTTGCTGCTGCCTTTCACGGCTTAGAAAATGTTAATGTTATTGTATTATTTCCTGAGAAAGAGGTTACAGGAAGGCAGAGAAAACAGATGACATCCTTAGGAAAAAATGTAAGGGCAATATCTGTTAAGGGAAAGTTTGATGACTGCCAGGCATTGGTAAAAAGGGCATTTAATGATATGGACTTAAAGAACTTAAACCTTACATCTGCAAATTCTATAAACTTCGGAAGATTAATGCCACAGATAGTATATTACATCTACGCCTATTCAAGGCTGGCAAAGAAGGAAGGGGATGAGATAATATTTTCAGTCCCTTGCGGGAATTTCGGGGACCTTATGGGAGGTGTCCTAGCTAAAGAGATGGGTCTTCCAGTAGAAAGATTTATCGTTGCTGTTAATGAGAATGATGAATTTCCTAACTTCCTAAAAACAGGGGAATATGAGCCGGTGGTTCCTTCAAAGGAATGCAGCTCTAATGCGATGAATGTGGGGCATCCAAGCAATATGGCAAGGCTTATCGAGCTTTATGGCGGATGGCTGATTGATGAAAGGAACGAGAAAGGAGAGGTAATAAGGAAAGGGGTTTTGAAGGAAAGGCCTGATATGGAAGCACTAAGAAGGAATTTTTTAAGTTTTTCAATAAGCAATGAAGAGGTTGATCAAACGATAAAAGAGGTATATGAGAGATATGATATCCTATTAGAGCCGCATGGGGCGGTCGGAATTGCAGCTGTTGAGAAGGCTAAACTTAACGGGTTAACAGTCTCACTGGAAACTGCACATCCTGCCAAGTTTCCACAGAAGATAAAGGAGCTATTGAATATTGAGCCAGAGGTTCCGGAAAGCTTAAGCGGATTAGATGATAAGGAAGAGGAATTTGAGGTTATTGAGAATGATTATGATAAATTTAAGGGGATTATAAAATCAAAATTGTGTTCAGAAAGATAAAAATAAATTGTTCAGGATTAAATTTTTTCCTTTTTCTTATCCCTTCTAGTTTCTCTTAATCTTGTTAGAAAACCCTCTGAACGTCTATTGAACTTATCTATCTCCTGTTGTGTTGCTTTAACTTTACTACCATTTATTTCATCCCCTAAATACTTAGGTTTAACTTCTGGGAATCTACCTTCTTTTTCAACATAATATCCAAATTGTGAGTATGGGCCAAGGGGGTAGAATCTACCATCTAAACTATCCCCTACTGATGGTCTTCCTCCAAAAGGTTCTATGTCAAGTAAGGTTGCTTCATAACCTGCCTGCGTAGGTATCTGGGACACTGGTCCAGATTGTGGTGCATCTATACCAGGATCTTTAAAGGTATATATTATAACATCTCTATCAAGAGTTTTTTCTGTTAAAGAGTTCTTTGGCATCTCACTCATAATCTGAGCCATTAAAGAATTATCTAATGCAGCTAAAGCCTTTTCTTTTTCATTATTGTACAAACATATTAATCTGGAAGCAGCACTAAGAGTAAGTATTAGTCCAGTACCAATAACAAATACAGCTTGTTTCTCATACTTCTTTAAGGCATTGTATATTTTTTCCATTTTTATCTAAATATTAATTGAATTGATATTTAATAATATTACAGACTTCCCGCATGTAGCCATTAACTTATATTTCTAGAATAAAACAGGAGGAATTATTAATTCCTCCTGCTGTTGATTTTCTGCTATGAAACTCAACAAACTCATAAACGGATTCTTCAATA
>JAHWHQ010000066.1 GCA_019323195.1 Candidatus Woesearchaeota archaeon
ACCTGGGCTGAGACAGTATTGTTTTTTCCTGACTCGTACCTTCCGTAGCTTAGGTGCAGGGCAGAGTCCCATCCTCCTGAGCTTTCCATGTTTAGGAATGCACAGCAGTCCTCTGAGCCATGGCATACGCCTACTGAGTTGATGCTCCACTTGGTGCATACCTTGTCATAATCAACATCCCAGCTGAACGAGGATGCGAGATCAAGCTCAAAGACATCATCCTCTGCCTTAGAGCCTCCTCCCAGGACAGCAATATCTATTATCTTATCTCCTGTTGAATTGTTTTCATCATCTACTGAATCATTTATGCTTGTATTCTGGATTGAATCTGTGGTATTGTTGGCAACAGCCAGGCCTGTAATCAGGGTAAAGCCCGACTCCTCTAACCTTGAACTGTCAAAGACAGTATAGCTGTTATTTCCGTATTCGAGGTAAACCATTGCAGAGCCGCGCTTTGTGATAAAGCCGTCCAGCTTGACAGAGCTCAAGCTCCCGTAATTTGCCATAGTCCAGGTGTATGCCTGGCTTTTGTTGACAGCCAGCCCGACACTGTCAGAGTAATTGAACTGGCTTTCTATAGCTACGAGGCCGATGGGGGTTAGAGGCGTGAACAGGCCCAGCACAATAAGCAGCAATATTCCCATTACAGGGATGAATGGAACTATCTTTATGCGGACATCGCCTCTGCTGTCTTTACTGTAGCCCTTAATCTGTCTATTGATCTCTTTGATCTCTTTAATCTCTTTAATTAGTTCTTCTCTTTCCGATGCTGCTTTTTTATTGCTCATTCTTTCATCTTGATTTTTGCCTTATTATAAGAGGTCCAGATTGTTTTGTAATCCCTTTTTAATATTTTGGCAATATCATTAAAGCTGAGATTTAATTCGTCTTTAAGATAGAGAGAGGCTGCTTCCAGCATGCCTAATTTTTCATTGAATATTGATATAGGGAGTGTAATCTCATCCTGCTTTTTTGCTATTAATTCATCAATCTCCTCTTTGGTAAGGATATATTTCTGCTTAACACTGGAGAGAAATCTATCAGTATCACTGTCTTGATTCCTATTTTTGCCCATTAAGTTCTTATTTGATAAGAATTATTTATAAATTTTTCTGTTATATTCTTATTTAATAAGAATAATCCTTTTTTCCTAATCCGGTAAATCATATCAACACGTTGGGTTTGTTTGGTTGTAAAGCAGCGGGAGGAGGCGGGTTTTGCTTACCAGGTTATTTCAGGCAGGGCATGGATTTTTTCATAGATAATTTATTTTACTTTGAAGTGGTCATAATCTTTTTTATACTGTTTGTGATATTTGCTTTACATGGCTGAAATCCCTATCCTGCTGCTGGTTCCATCCGGCCTTATAGTGCTGCTTCTTGTATTCTTTATTGTGATGATAATAAGGGATAAGATTGCTGCCAAGAAGCTGGACATACCTCCCCTTACCGAGGAAAAAAAGGCTGACAGGGGATGGGGGGGGAAAAAGGCTGGCAATGACCTGGAAGGAGAGGAGGAAAAAAAGGCTGGCAATGACCTGGAAGGAGAGGAGGAAAAAAAGGCCGGCAACGGACTGAGGGAGGAAAAAAAGGCTGTTGAGGCTTTTCCGGAAGATGAGTCTGAGGAGGATGTGGATTATTATTCAAAGATTATAGAGCTCGAGGGGAGACTCAAGAATATGGGTGCTGAGGAAGCATATAAGGAGCTTATCGGGATACTAAGGAAATTCTTCTCGCATGATTTGGAGGTAAGGTATGAGTTTACATATGAGGAACTCAAGAAGGAGCTGGAGAAAAAAGGAAGGAAGATAATGATATCCCCGCAGGAGCTGTCAAAGATCGAATACGGACCTTACGAGCTTACGAAAAAAGACCTTCTGAAGCTTATAAAGGAATTCAGGGAGGTGATAATAAAGTCGAAATCATACCTGGAGACAGACGACCCTGAAGAGGCGGTGGTTAGGATAGAGGAACTGTCAAAGGATGGGAGAAGGGTGGCGAAGAAGGAGATGAACAGGGCGATAAGGATGTACAGGGAGGTATATTTCCTCTACAATAAGCTCCCTCCAGAGCAGAAGGCAAAGGTGCATAAGATGGTGCTTAAATTCCATAAGTGCATCAAAAAAAGGAAATAAATGCTGGTTCTTGGTATAGGCTTGTTTGGGGTTTTCTTATTCTGCGAAAGGTTTATTAACTTAGGGAGATACCTTTTTGTCGGGGTTAAAATTCACGCTTCAATCACGTTTTTAGGGACAGGGCAGGGGTCTTTTGTGGTAGGCAGGAATCTGCTTTCCTCAGGAGGATTTGTCATACAGCTTGATGAAAACCAGTTCCATGTTGATCCCGGGCCTAATGCGCTTAAGAATGCAGCGCAGAATAACATCAATCCAAGGGCTACTACTGCACTTCTTGTTTCGCACTCGCACCTGAACCATTCTAATGATGTCAATGCTGTGATTGACGCTATGACATACTCGGGCTTTGACAGGAAAGGTGTCTTGGTGGCAAACAAGGCTGCAATAAACAGCGATGAGAATAACCTGGCTGTGTTAAGGCCGCATTACAGGGACTTCCTGGAGCGCTTTATAGTGCTGGAGGCGGGTCAGAGGGTTGGGATAAATGATATAGAGATCCTTGCATTGAAAACAAAGCATGCTGAGCAAAGCGCAGTAGGGTTTAAGTTCTTCACGCCTTATTTCACGCTTTCATACTCTTCTGACACAAGGTACTTTCCAGGGCTTATCGAGGAGTATAAGAATTCCAATGTGCTCATCCTTAATGTTCCTTACCTTGGGAAAGAGGATGCTAAAGACAACCTCTGCATTGAGGATGCTATAAGGATAATAAAGGAAGTGAATCCGAGGCTGGCGGTAATACAGCATTTCGGGATAAAGATGGTGAAGGGCGACCCTTTATACCAGATAAGGGAGATACAGAAGGCTACAAAGGTGCAGACCATAGCTGCGAAAGACGGGATGGTCATAGACCTTCTTTCTTATGCAGTGGAGCAGGGACAGAGGATACTACATTTCTCTTCTCAGAAGAAAGAGAAAGAGGCGCAGGATGAGCTGAACACGGGTAAGGAAGAGAAGATTGCAGGGAAAGAAGCTGGCGAGGAAGGGAAGAGGGTGCCTGAGCAGCCAGAGGCGAAAGAGATGGAAGAGGGATTGCATCCTGAACAGCCGAAGCAGGAAGAGGCAGATGAGAAGGCCGGGGGCGGAGGTAGGGAGACGGATGAGCAGCCAGGGCAGGAAACTGCAGAAGAGATTATTGAAGAAGCGGATATGGAAACTGCGATGGAAGACAGCGGGAAAACAGAAGATGCTGCAGAAGAAGATATCCTTAAGAGCAATGAGCCTTTGAGGGATATTCTTAAGGATGATTGATTCTCAGAAAGGCTTAAATCAGACCAACCAGCCATACTATAAGGTATCCGGCAAAGCATCCTGCTGTGAGGATGGGCATGGCAGGGTAGAACTTATCCTTCTTTCCTTTTACAAACAATAAGAACAATGAGAAGCTGACTACGATGGGGATTATGAGGGTTTTTAGGAAACCTGCAATAAAGCTGTTTTCAAGCATCAGGCCTTTCATCACAACACCTGCAAACAATAAGGGAAAGCCTATGTCGCCGCCGCCAAGGATGGCTGTCTTTGCTGCTACCTTGACCCTTACGGTTTTTTCTTTTATATCCTTTTTTTTCTTTGAACCTTCTCTTTTGTAGGGTATCAGTAGTCCGGCAAATACCTTTGATCTTGTCTGGAACTTGGCCATGGTCACCATGTGCTTGATCTTGAAGACTGCGAAGAAGTCATAGACAGAGATGAAGAGGAGGAGAAGAACAACAGCGAAAAGGTTCAT
>JAHWHQ010000067.1 GCA_019323195.1 Candidatus Woesearchaeota archaeon
AAAAATTGGTACAAAATATAATCTGATTTATTATAGTATATAGGAGTGAGGATTAAAAGAAGCATAAGAAAGACTAAAAACAATCTTTGGGATGGGCATTAAACTTCAGATGCGGGAAGTCTGAATTGAAATAATTTATCAAAAACGAATTGATGAAACTTTTGTATCTTAAAAAATCTTTTATCTTTTCCATTAGAAACACGGTTTCTATTTATCAGTCTTAAAGAACAATCAGAATTTTCTTTATCATTAAATAGAACGACTCTCATTGTATATGTGGTTGAGAAAGATTCACTCTCCCTAAGGAGAGTGGGCTTTCTCTAGTAAGTTATTATAATACTAGAGTAGTTGATAACCTACTATATAAATTTTTTGTATTTTAGGCACCTACAAGATGACAGATTATCCCTTAATACCCAACCCTCTTGAACTTTTTCTCAAGATCTGCAATAGAAAGATTTATTATTGTAGGCCTGCCATGAGGGCAGGAGTAAGGGATCTTAGTCTTTTCAAGGTCATCCAGCAACTGCTCCATCTCAGGCTTGGTAAGCTCCTTGCCTGCCTTGACAGATGCCCGGCATGCCATCCTTATTATCTTCCCTTCAATATCCCTTTCTAAGATTCCTGATCTGGAGGAGGATAATTCGTTTAGGATGTCAATCAATAAGGCTGATTTTAAGATACCGAACACCTCTGGCAAAGAGGCTAATTTTATCGAATTGCTTCCAAAACCTTCAAAATTAAAGCCCATCTTTTTAATGAAATCCTTATAGAGCATGGCGGCCTGATACTGCAATGGAGCAAGCTCAATGAGCTTTGGAACTACAAGGCTCTGGGTCTTTACAGACCTGTCAAGGAATTCTTCCATAAATCTCTCATAATTGACCCTTTCCTGAACTGCATGCTGGTCTATTATAGCCAGCCCTTTGGGGTTTTCTGCTATTATATAGGTCTTATTGACCTGGCCAAGGACACAGAAAGGGCCTAATATGCCATTGCCAGGCTGTAATTCTTTTTTTTCCTGCTTTTGATATTCTGCCTGCTCCTCTTTTAGGGCTAAAACTGACTGGCGGTCCTTGGAGAAGGGGTATTTTTTTACAGGAACATGGAGGCTTTCACTCTCTAATGAAGCGTCAAAGATCAGATCATTATCCTTAAATGCATCCCTTATTGCAGCAAAGATCTCTTTTCTTATCAGGGATTCGTTCTTTAGCCTTATGATGCTTTTTGCAGGATGGACGTTTACATCTATCTCTTCAGGGTCAAGGGTTATGTTGAGGATAAAGACAGGATGGCGGTTGATAAAGAGCAGGGTGTGGTATGCTTCATAGACAGCATCTGAGACAATATTATTCTTAATACACCTCTTGTTAATATACAGGCTCTGTCCAGAGCTGTCTGCCCTTGTAAGCTGGGGTTTTGAGATGTAGCCTTCAACAGCAATATTGTCATTTCTGTAAGAGACCTCTAAAAGGTTCTTTCCTATATCAGGACCGTAGATATAGGATATATTATCAAGCATCGAACCTGTCTTAGGGGAATTGATAAGCTCCCTGCTGTTATGGGATAATCTTATCGAAATATCCTTATTTAGTAAGGCGTAACTGGTAACTGCCCTTATTATATGATTCAGCTCTATCTCGTCGCTTTTAAGGTATTTCTTCCTGACAGGAACGTTAAAAAAAAGGTCACTAACAGTTATTGATGTGCCATCGGGCGAGCCTATATTTTCCTTTTTCAGAAGTTTTCCTGACTCTATCTCTAGAAAGGTTCCATTCTCTGCTTCTTTTGTCTTTGTGATTATCTTTAGGTTGGAGATCTCAGCTATAGAGGCTAATGCCTCGCCCCTAAAGCCTAAGGAAGAAATCTTAAAAAGGTCATCTCCACTTAGTATCTTGGATGTTGCATGGCGCTTGAATGACAACAATGCATCCTCCTCAGACATGCCAGAGCCGTTGTCTGCAACCTTTATCTTCTTTTTTCCTGCGTTTTCTATGTCAATCCTTATCTCGTCTGCACCTGAATCCAGGGCATTTTCAATAAGCTCTTTCACGACAGAGGCAGGCCTTTCTATCACCTCTCCTGCCGCTATCCTGTTTATCACTGAATCGTTCAATATGTGTATTTTTGGCATTTTATTTTGGTAGAATCTTTTTTGAGATCATTTGAAAAACTCTGTCAATGCGCTGTTTTTTACCTCGATTTTCTTATTAACCTCTTTTTCAGTTGGATTACTTGTTTTCAGGTCCTTATGCAGGCTTTGCCCTATCTCGTCCTCCATCTCGATCATGTTCATTATCTTCTTGCTGGCTTCGATGACTGAAACAGGTATGCCGGCAAGTCTTGCTACTTCGATACCGTAGCTCTTATCAGTGCCGCCGGCCATTATTTTTCTTAGAAAAATGATCTTTTTATCTGTCTCCTGGACAGCTATGTTATAATTTCTTATTCCATCGTATTTATCTGAAAGCCTGTTAAGATGATGGTAATGGGTGGCGAATAAGGTCTTTGCCTTTATGTGCTTATGGATATGTTCTGCAACAGCCCATGCCAGGGACATGCCGTCATAGGTAGATGTGCCTCTTCCTATCTCGTCAAGTATTATCAATGAATCCTTGGTTGCGTTGTTAAGGATGTTTGCAGTTTCAGTCATCTCTACCATAAAGGTGCTCTGGCCGGAAACAAGATCGTCATAAGCGCCTATCCTGCTGAAGATCCTGTCAATCACAGGAAGATCAGCTGAGCCGGCAGGGACAAACGATCCTATCTGGGCCATAAGGCATATAAGGGCTGTCTGCCTAAGGTATGTTGATTTCCCTGCCAGGTTAGGGCCTGTGATCATCATGGTCCTGTTAATATTGTCTAAATTGCAGGAGTTTGGGATGAAATCAACAGATGAGAATGCCTCTATGACAGGATGGCGGCCGTCCTCTATATGCAGTATGCCTTCTGAGTTGAATTTTGGCTTGCAGTAATTACTGGCCATGGCTGTCTCTGCAAAGGAGATTATGCAGTCTAAGGCTGCAAGATGTTTTGAGGCAAGCTGGATAGCGTTGATGTATTTTTTTAATTTGTCTAATACCTCTAAGAAAAGGTTATACTCCAGCTCGAAGATAGATTCCTCTGCACCTAAGATCCTTGATTCCTTTTCCTTCAGTTCCTCGGTTATGAAACGCTCGGAATTTACCTGCGTCTGCTTCCTTATATAATCCTGAGGAACAAGGTGAAGGTTGGCCTTAGTGACCTCAATGTAATAGCCAAAGACCTTATTGTACCTTATCTTAAGGCTTTTTATCCCTGTCCTTGTCTTTTCCTTTTCCTCTAATTCAGCAAGATATTTTCTTGTATCATGGGTTATTGCCCTTAATTCGTCCAGCCTGGGATCGTATCCAGGCCTGATTATATTGCCTTCCCTTATCGTAGTGTTTGGGTCGTCTTTTATCGCCCTGCCTATTATCTTTCTCGGCTCTTCCAGATCAGGTATCTGTGATATGGACTTTAATAAATCGGATTCAGGGTTTTCCAATAACCTCTTTATGTTCGGGATGCCTGACAGTGAAAGCTTTAAGGCAACAAGGTCCTTTGGAGATGCATTTCCGTAGGAGACGCGGCAGATAAGCCTTTCTATATCATATATCTTGTCAAGGTTCTGCTTGAGGTCAGACCTTGTTAAAAGGTTATTTTTTAATTCATCAACAGCGTCAAGCCTTTTTGATATCTCTTCCTTGTCAATAAGGGGGTTGATGATCCATCTTTTGAGCAGCCTTTTTCCCATAGGGGTTGTTGTCTTGTCAAGAAGGGATAATAAGGTGAAGTCCTCTTTTTGGTGAAGTATGTTTTTAAGGATCTCAAGGTTCCTTATGGTAGAGCTGTCAAGGTACATGAAGCTGTCAAGCTTATATTGGTTGAACTTATTTATATGGGGGAGGGCAGTCATCTGGGTGTCTTTGATATAGCTAAGAAGGGCGCCGCCTGAGCTTATGATAAGGTCAGAGCTTATGCCAAATCCGTCAAGGTTGATAACCTGGAAATGGTCGTGCAGGGATGAGATGGCCTTTTCCTTATAGAAAAAACGTTCGTCATAGGGATGAAGGATATATCTATTGTCCTTAAGGGTCTTGATAAGGTCTGATCCTTCTAAGGACATAGGGAATATAATTTCGGCAGGCATAAGCCTTTTAAGCTCGTTAAGGAACTGGTCATTGTTAAGCTCTGCACCTAAGAATTCCCCTGTTGAGATGTCAGAGAAAGAGATGCCATACATATCCTTGTCCTTTACAAAGCTTAGGATGTAGTTATTCCTTCCTTCGTCCAGGATAAGGGATTCGAAAACAGTGCCAGGTGTTATTATCCTTACAAGGTCGCGCCTGACAAGGCCCTTGGCCTTTTTAGGGTCTTCGGTCTGCTCAACAATGGCTACCTTATAGCCTTTTTTTATTAGCCTGGCAATATAGGGATCAACGCTGTGGTAAGGGATGCCGGCAAGAGGGGCTTTTTTCTCGCCTTTGCCCCTTGCAGTAAGGGTTATCTCCAGCTCTTTTGCAACGGTCTTGGCATCCTCATAAAAGGTCTCGTAGAAATCGCCCATCCTGAAGAAGACTATGCAGTCCGGGTTTTCGTTCTTAACCTTCATGTACTGGTGCATCCCTGGCGTAAGATTCATGATTTTAATCCCCCGACAGAGAGAAAGAGCGGGATTTTATATATGTTTTGTAATTAAAGCTTCTAGCTGGCTGGTAGTTGAGAGCTGTCTAAAATGTGTAGTTTTATAAAAACCCCGAAAAGTTTATATATAACTTCGTATTATAATTGTACGGAGATAGTACGAATGATAATAAGAGAGGTTGTTATAGATAAAAAGGTTAAGGTAAAGATATACAATAAGCACGGCATAAGGTTTAGAGAAGCCAGGGAAGTGCTTTTGAATAAGCCATTAGCCAGAAAAACCAGAGATGGAAGATATATGGCTGTTAATAGGGCTGAAAGGCATATAACCGTGATTTTTTCATATTATAATGGAATTGCTGATATTGTTACAGCATATCCATCGTCTGACTGGCAGATTAAATTATTTAAAAAGGTGAGAAAATGACAAAAAAAATGGATTATGAAAACTTAAAATTAGAGGATATTGAAGAAGAGGATATTAAAGTAAAGGTAGCTAAAGGGGCGTTTAAAGGGCCTATTCACTGCCAAAGATGCAAGATCAAAATGAAAAAAATAGATACAGATATTGATCTTCCTGATGGAGAGATAACTGTACATATTGAAGCATATAAATGCCCTAAATGCGGAAGAGAACGGTTAAGCGGGGATCAGGCTGAAAAACTTGATTATTTTATGGCTATTATTGATGCTGTAAAAAACAGAGCCAGGTTTAAATTCAGGAGAGCGATGAATTTCGATGGGCATAATTGGTTTGTGAGATTTCCGAATGAATTGACATATGACTGGAAAAAAAGGGTTGAGAGTGATGTAATACCCTTAACAGCCTCTGACTACTTAATACACCTGCGTAAAGAAACAAATTGATCCTTTTTCCTATTTAATCTTATTAGTCCTAAAAAAGAAATAAACACCAACTCCAAACATAACCATATTAAGCCATTGGCCCATTGTTAAACCAAGTATAAAGCCTATCTGGGCGTCAGGGGCCCTGAAGAATCCTATGAAGAACCTTAATACAGAGTACATTATTACGAAGCTCCAGAACATCATGCCTTTTTTTAATCTCTTGTCTTTTATGAACCATAGTACTGAGAAGATCATCAGATTCTTGAGGCTTTCATAAAGCTGGGATGGGTGCCTACAACCATCGTAGTTTTTGAATTTTACGCACCAGGGAAGGTTAGTTATCCTTCCTACAAGCTCGCCGTTAAGGAAATTGCCTATCCTTCCTAGGAAAAGGCCGAATGCCAACGGGATCACTACTATGTCTGCAAGGTCGTAGAAGCTTATCTTTTTTTTTCTTGAGTAGAGATAACCTGCTATGACCGCCCCTATAAGGCCGCCGTGGAAGCTCAGGCCGCCGTGCCATACTGCAATTATCTCAAAAGGGTTTTTAAGGTAGTAAGGAAGGTTATATACAAGGACCTCAAACAGCCTTGCGCCTAAAACCGTGCCTATCACCAGATAGAAAAGAAGGTCCCATACATCGTCCTTTTCAAGGTCAAGGGCTTTTTTTTCAGCAAGGAAGCTGATGAAGAAATAGGCAAGGATAAAGCCCAGCGCAAATATAATGCCATAATACCTTACCTCAAAAGGGCCGAACCTTAATAATACCGGATTGATGTTATGGTAGAACATTTTTATTGCTTATCTTCTCGTAGAAGTATATCCTGTTGAAGGCAACCACCAGATAGATGAAGATTATAGAGGCTATATTGAATAACTTAAGATAAAGAGGGACATATGGTGTTAAGGCTTCCTGGTTAAGGGAGACAGTAAGCCTGACTACCAGGTTAACTATGTTGTAAATAACTATATAGGTGATAATCAAAAAGGTGTTCCATATCTTAAATGTCCCATACTTGGTTATCTTTCTGAAAGCTATCCTAAAGGTGTTTCTTATTACCCTGTTCCGCCTGTTCTTGATAAAAAGGGTGTGGGCTATGTTTGTTACTGAATAGGCAAAGAAGAATAATATTAAGGAGAGGATAGCTACAACGTATTTTAAGATATTATCCTTAAGGAGCAGGGCTGATATGCCTGTGAAAGCTAAAAATATAGAGAAGAAGATGGCAAAAAGAAGTATGTTAAGAAGGTAGAATTTTCCTAATCCCTTCAGTGTAAATTTATGCTTTTCATATAAGGGCTTTATCATATTCAGGATGGCCAGCTTGGCTATTGAGTAGAGGAAGATAACAAAGAGATAATAAAAAACAGGATAAATAAATACAAACAAAAGCAGGTTAAGCTGGGTCTTGAAAAAACCCATCAGCTGCTGAGGGTCACGGGGTATTAAAGAGCCGAGGAATTTTCCAATCAATATTACCAAAGCCAGGAAGGTTAGGTCAATGACAATGGTATAGAGGTAGATGTTAAGATTCTTTTTTATTAGGTTAACTACCTTATAAAAGGATGTGTCTAAAAACCTCTTTTTTATTTTTTTCATTTTGAAAAAAATACGAGCTCGTATTTTTAGCAAATCAGACTGGAATTAATTCCCTTACATTAATTGAGGGGATTTCTGCCAGTCAGATTTAACCAAATATCAATAATTCTGGCCTGATCAGCAATACAAGGCCTAAAGCAAGCATCAATAAGCCGGAGATAAGCTTAAGGAGCCTTCCCTTCTTTTCTGTAAACCTGTTAGCGTTCATCGTCCAGGTGAATATGAATACGATAAAGGCAAGAGGAAGGACATAGATTATATTGTAAAGGGCAAGATAGGCGTAATAGGCTATTGTAGGAAGGTTCTGCAATGTTAAGGCTCTTGTGTAGATGGCAGGAAAACCGAAGGTGCATATAAGCTCAAAGGTATTTGCGGTAAAGGCAAGGACCATAGTACCAAGGATTACTGCAAGGATTGCCTGCTCTTTTACAAGATCCCTCATCTTCCCAAAAAGCTTTGGCTTCCATTTGTCAGGGATAGTAAGAGAAACGCCTTTCTTGAACAGGAAGAAATCCTTGGCATTTATCAGGCCGGCAATGATGGCTATTAAGGCAACAATAATCCTTAATGTCTTGACAAAACCTATCATGAGGAAGAAGTTCAGCCAGGCTGCCATGAAAAAGAAATAGACGATTCCAGAGGTTAAAACAAAGATAGAGCCTATGAGCAGCATCTTTTTCCTTGACTTTGCGTAGATAAGAAGGGTAAGCAAAAAGCATAAGACCCAGATCGCGCATGGGTTAAAGCCGTCAAGAAAACCTAAAACGATTGTTAACATAGGAAGGCCTACCTTAGTTAAATCAATCTCTCCTAGAAGAGGAACATTTACAATATTCTTCTGCTCTACTGCGCATTCACCTTTGGACTTATATAAATCAGTGCAGCCATGCTCAAGGCAGGTTTTTACTTTTTCCTCTATTTCCCTTCCTGTTGTTTCCTCAGAGCCAAAGCCTACAATGTAGCTGTCGCAGATAAATGTAGCAGGAACCCACTGGGTGCTTGTGCCATAGGCCTCTGCAACCTCCATAAAGACCTCTACTGATTTGGGGTCGCTGGTCTCATAGGACTCAACATTAATACCAGGGTATTTATCCTGCAGCCTCTCAAGGAACGGCTTTTCCTGGGCGCAATGAGGGCAGCCCTTGCTCCAGAAGAAATAGATAGTTATCTTATCCTCAGGAGTAACCTTGTTCTCCTGGGCAGAAACACTAATAAGGCTAAGCAAAAGTATGGATAATAGGGTAAATAGGATAAAATGTGATTTTTTCATTCTTAGAATTTAAGATAGATGGTATTTTATAAAGATTTTGTTTTAATAAAAAAATTCGCTGAGGGTGAATTTTTTGCAATTTGAAAATTGTGGTTGAGGTTTTTCAAAGCCTTCTAGAGCAACAAAAAGGAAAACTTAATAAACATGCTTATAAATTATACTTCTGTTATGGTATTTGATAAAATTAAAAATGTAATGGCACAAGCAGCTGCGAATAAAGCAAATAGGAAAGAAGAAAGGGCTATTGAAAGAGCACATGATGATTTTAAAAAGCTAGAAAATCTTAAAGAAAAAGAAAAAAAATTAAGGGAATTAAGTAAGAGGATACAAACCCTTAAGGGTAGGACAGAGATAGGCCACGAATTAGAAAGAATCGAATATCAAATTTCAGATACTCTAAAGGATATGATTTTAGCAGAAAAGAAGGAAAGCGAAATAGAAGGAAGGGAACTAAAGAAAAGAGCTCAATTATCATCACAAATTAGAGAAATTATTAGAAAATTAGAAGAAGCTATAATAAAATTTGAAGAATCAGGATCTTCTGGACTTGGTACATTTGGTTCTAAAGAACTTGATAGAATAAAAGTAGAAGTTAATAAATTAAAGGATACTGAAATAAAATGGTCAACTAAAGATAGAGTTTTTCTGGAACCACTATACAGATCTACATTTGGAATAGTAGATGAATTTAAGGGTGTTATTTATAGAATAGAAGAGAAGAAAATGAAAAAGCGGTTCGGGAGTATTGCTGATTCTAAAGATATTAGGGATTTAAAGAAAGCTCTGAATAAACTAAAGGAATTTGTAGGCAATATTTAAGAATAATTCTAAGTCAGGTTTTTCTATAAGAAAGATAAGATAAGTCACCCAAAATAACTAGGCATCTCGTCCTTCATCTGCTTTCCCTTGGCGCTGCTGAACTTCCTGCCCAGGTCGTCATAAGCCTTCTCGATCTCCTTGGTTATGGAGGGATTTACCTTTTTCAGGGCCTGTTCGAAGAACTCTTTTGTTATCTCCTTAGAATTAATATTTTTCCTTAAAGCCAGGATGGCAGCTTCCCTGCAGACAGCTTCTATATCCGCACCTACATAGCCTTCTGTCTTTTTGGCCAACTCCTCTAAAGAGATGCCTTTCAGAGGCATGCTCTTGGTATGTACCTTAAATATCTCCAGCCTGGTCTTCTCGTCAGGAACTGTAGCTAAGATGATCCTGTCAAACCTGCCAGGCCTTAGAAGGGATGTGTCAATTATATCAGGCCTGTTGGATGCTGCAATGACAACAACGTCCTGCATCTCCTCCAAGCCGTCCATCTCGGTCAACAGCTGGTTAACGACTGATTCTGTAACGTGAGAGCCTGTGTAAGCACCCCTTTTAGGGGCTAAAGAGTCTATCTCATCGAAGAATATTATTGTAGGGGAGGTCTGCCTTGCTTTCTTAAAGACTTCCCTTACGGCTTTCTCTGACTCGCCGACCCATTTGCTGAGAAGCTCAGGGCCCTTGACAGCTATAAAGTTGGCATTGCTCTCGTTTGCAACAGCCCTTGCCAACAATGTCTTTCCTGTTCCAGGCGCGCCATAAAGCAGTATGCCTTTAGGGGGCCTTACACCCATCCTCTTAAAGCTTTCAGGGTGCTTTAAAGGCCATTCTACTGCCTCTATCAATTCCTGCTTAACATTATCCAACCCGCCAATATCAGCCCATTTAGTTTTGGGTTTCTCGATCAAGACCTCCCTTAATGCAGAGGGCCTTACAACCTTCAATGATTCCCTAAAATCCTTCTGTGTAATCATAAGGCTTTCCAACAGCTCTTTAGGGATGGCCTCTTCTTCCTTTAACTTCAGCTCAGGAAGAACCCTCCTGAGAACAATCATGGCAGATTCCTTGGCCAAGGCAGCCAGGTCTGCACCGACAAAACCATAGGTTATGTCAGATATCTCATCCAGATCAACCAGATTGGGGTTGCCCATAACCTTCTGCATATAGCCATAAAGCTTGGCAGGGTCTATGTCCTTAAAAAGGGAATTCTTATCAGGATGGTCTTTGAGGTATTTCTGGATCCTTGTCTCGAGAAGCTTTTTTGTAAGCTTGCTCCTAGATACCAGGCCGACCAGGGTAAAGAGAACCTGGCGGTAGTTATCCTCAACACCCTCAAGATCCCTTAGAGCCTGCTCTTTTGTATAAAGAGGCATGTTTCTGGTATGGATCTTTAAGATATTAAGCCTGCCCTCTTTTGAAGGGACGCCTATCTCTATCTCCCTGTCAAACCTGCCAGGCCTTCTCAAGGCAGGATCAAGGATATTAGGAACATTAGTAGCAGCAATGACAACAACCTTGCCGCGGCTCTGCAATCCGTCCATATTGGCCAACAACTGGGCTACAACCCTTCTCTCTACCTCGCCCCTTGTCTCTTCCCTTTTGCTTGCAATAGCATCTATCTCGTCAATAAAGATGATAGAAGGGGCGTTCTTGGAGGCCTCTTCAAACTTCTTCCTGAGGTTTTCCTCGCTCTGGCCATAATACTTGCTCATAATCTCAGGGCCATTAATAAGGATGAAATGGGAATTTGTCTCGTTAGCTACTGCTTTTGCAAGAAGGGTCTTTCCGGTCCCAGGAGGGCCGTGAAGCAAAACACCTTTAGGAGGCTCTATGCCAAGCCTTTCAAAGATCTCAGGATGCTTTAACGGCAGCTCAACCATCTCCCTTACTTTCTTAATCTCTTCCTGCAGGCCGCCAATATCCTCATAGGAAACGTCAAGGACCTTTTCCTCTGTTATCTCAACCGCCTCAGGATTGAATACGATCTCGGTCTGGTCAGTTATGATGACAGGCTGTTTGGGATTAGTGTCTGCAACAACAAACTTGATATCCCCAAAGCCAAAGCCCAGGGAGCTTTCTTCAAAGAGCGCTGAAAAAACATCCTCAAAGAAGGGGTTGTCCATCATGGTAGTACGTCTTCTTTTTGTACCTCCCAGGCTTACGATATCTCCCTTGACAACAGCCCTTCCCAAAAGGCCCTGCTTGAAAAGGTCAGGAGGGGCCGTTATCATGATGCCTTTCTTTGCAGGAGCGATGATTATCTTTTTTGCCTCTTTTACGTCAGCTTTCATCACCTTGACAAGCTCGCCTATTCCTGTCTTGGCGTTCCTTCTTACAATACCGTCAGTCCTTATGATATTAAGGCCAATATCACCAGGATAGGCCCTGTCTGCTATAGCGACAGTCTTTCTTTCACCTTCTATTGTGATGATGTCGCCAACCCTTACGCCTATCTGCTGCATAAAGCTGTTGTCTATCCTTACAATGCCCTTATTCACGTCATCCTGGATGGCTTCAGCTACCTTTAACTTAAGCTCATCAGATGATTTTTTCCTGTCCATTTTAGCCTATAGGGAACTAATCGTGTTTTATAAATTTTATTGTTTTTGAAATGCAATAAGATTTATCCAAGAAGTGAAAGAATTCTCTGATGCTTAAAGAAATAAAGTCCCCCATATAGAGGGAGAAAAGCTTTTACCTGCTTACTTTTTCTCCTCTTTCTTGAAATCCTGCTTCACTGAAGGAAGCGGGATCGGAGGAGGAAGATTGACCCTCTGGCTTAAGACCAAGGCCTCTATGTTGCATTTTGTAAGGACAGTATTCAGTATACCCGCCATAACATCCTTTGGAATATTTTTGGATTTTTTCCATCCTGCAAGAATCTCCTTTGTCTTAGCTGAAGACTCCATGAACAAGAGATCCCCTACAAGGGTTATCTCACCGCAATCCGGGTCGTATTTTGAAGAGAACTCGAAAACAAACTTTAATGCGCTCTGGCTCTTGTCGCCTAAACTAAGGTCCTGCTCCTTGACGTCTGTTATGATGACGTTATTCTTTATGTTTATCTTTCCCTTAACGCCTTCTTCTTTCCTTACCTTTATCTCCTTAAAATTAAATCCTATTATTGTCATTGTAATAACCTCCTTGTTATTGGTTTTAGGGTTCAAACGCAGTATTTAAAGCTTTCGCCAAACATTTAAATAGTTTTTATAATATGCAAAGATGCAGGGGATGGTTTTTATCATGATGGACAGGGAAGAACTGTTAAATAAGGGATTCCAGAGAGGGCATCTGCTTACTGTGAAGAATGAGCTTTACAGGGACTGGATAAAGAAATTTATAATTGATGAGACAAAAGGGGATATAGGAAAAGGGGATATAACGTCTAATGCTGTTTTGAGGGATGGAAGGGTTAAGGCTATTGTTTACTCAAGGTCTGATGGGATAATAGCAGGGGTTGAAGAGGTTTTATTATTGCTTAAGGATTCAGGGATAAAGGCAAGAATTTTTATGAAGGACGGGAGCAGGGTAAAGAAAGGCTCTAAGATATTGCTGCTGGAAGGCAAGGGGAAAGATATCCTTAAGCTGGAGAGGTCTGTCCTGGACCTGTTGTCAAGGATGTCAGGGATAGCTACCCTTACTAATGATCTTATAAGGAATGTCAGGGGAATGATCGCTATTGCACCGACAAGAAAGACGCAATGGAGGTATCTGGATAAAAAGGCGGTCTATGTAGGAGGAGGGATGACGCACAGACTGGCTTTGTGGGAATCGATACTGATCAAGGACAATCATCTGGATGCCCTTAGGAAGGAGAATGTAAAGGATGTTATCGGAACTGCTTTAGAAAGGGCATGGAAGAACAGGAGGAAAGGTATTTTTGTTGAGATAGAAACCATGAATGAGGAAGAGGCTGTAAGGGCGGCTAAGAAATTTAAAGAGTTAGGGGCCGGGTCAAGCAGTGTCCCATGTTTGGTTATGCTTGATAATATGGAGCCTGAAAAAATCAGGGGAATAATAGGAAAAATGAAGAGGCAGGGGCTGTTAAAGAATGTTTTAGTAGAGGCCTCAGGAGGGATAAACCCGTCCAATATAGGGGAATACGCCAAAAGCGGCGCTGATGTCCTTTCCTTAGGCTATCTAACAACCAGTTCAAGGGCTTTGGATATGAAGCTTAAGATAATATGAAAATCGGAGTTATAGGGTGCGGGGCAATCGGAAGCGTTTTGTGC
Organism: Candidatus Woesearchaeota archaeon; assembly: GCA_019323195.1. GTDB lineage: Archaea > Nanobdellota > Nanobdellia > Woesearchaeales > JACPBV01 > JAHWHQ01. The sequence continues at coordinate 13,433 of JAHWHQ010000067.1, forward strand.
AGGTTTATTGATGAGGAATTAGAGGATTCAGAGCTGGCTGCTGTATGTGATGTTGATAAGGAGAAGGTTAAGAATCTGGCAGGGTCATTGAAATGCAGGCCTGCCATATGCGATATTGATGATCTGATAAAAAAGTCAGAGCTTGTTGTAGAGGCTGTCGGAACTTCAATAGTAAAATCACTTCTGGAAAAATGCATAAAAAACAAAAAACACCTTATGGTGATGAGCGTGGGAGGGATAATACAGAATATGGAGTTATTAGATAGGCTAACTGCAAGGCTGTTTGTACCATCTGGAGCTATATGCGGGATTGACGGTGTCAAGGCGGCTGCTATCGAGAAGATAGAGTCTGCTACTATAACGTCCACAAAAAGCCCGAAAAGCCTGGAAGGGGCGCCTTATATCTTAGAGAATAAGATTGACCTAAATAAAATAAAGAAGAAAACAATGATATTTGAGGGAAATGCCCTGGAAGCGATAAAAGGCTTTCCGAAGAATGTTAATGTAAGCGCGGTTTTAAGCTTAGCAGGAATAGGAGCTGAGAAAACAAGGGTAAAGGTTGTAGTTGATCCTGATATAAGAAGGAATATGCATGAGATAGAGGTCATAGGGTCTTTTGGAAAACTGTATACAAGGACAGAGAATGTTTTAAGCCCTTTAAACCCTAAAACATCACATATGGCAGTATTAGGGGCGTGCGCTACCTTAAAAAGGCTTACTGGGTTTCTAAAGGTGGGGAATTAGGCTTTAAAGCCTGATTTTTTTATCTAGAATTCTTTTAATTACCCCGCTTCATCCATAAAATCCTTCGGGGTTGCCATCGGCTCGCTCGGAGCCTGTCATTTTTTGAAGAGCGGCCCCTCCCCGTAAGGGGCATCACCCTCCGCTGAGGATATGGCAGGGAATGTATCGCTCACAAATTGATGGCAACCTTCATTTTATGGATGAAGCTTAATTACCCCAAAGATATTTAAAGAATATCGGGTTTTTTACAGAAATTATGGGATATACACTAATAATAACTGAAAAGCCTGCAGCCTCTAAAAAGATAGCTGATGCCCTGGCAGAGGGGAAAGCTATCAAGGAGAACCTTAACGGCGTGCCTTATTATAAGATAACAAGGGGAAAGAAGGATATTGTCATAGCATGCGCTGTAGGGCACCTGTACGGGCTAAGCCAGAAAGATGGGGCTAGGAAATGGGATTTTCCGGTTTTTGACATTGAATGGCAGCCTGCGCATGAGACCAGAAAAACAGCCGCCTTTTCAAAGAAATACCTGCAGGCAATAAAGAAACTGTCCAAGGAGGCTGAGGAGTTTATCGTGGCTACTGACCTGGATACAGAAGGGGAGGTCATAGGGCTGAATGTCATCAAATATGCGTGCAGGAAAAAAGATGCTAACAGGATGAAATTCTCTACCTTAACTAAAGATGACTTAATAGAGGCTTTTGAGAACAGGTCGCCAACGATCGAGTGGGGATTGGCAAATGCAGGCGAGGCAAGGCACTACCTGGATTTCTTCAACGGCATCAACTATTCTAGGGCATTGACATCAGCGTACAAGACAACCGGCGGGTTTAAGATACTTAGTATCGGAAGGGTGCAGGGGCCTGCACTGAAGATTATAGTTGACAGGGAGAAGGAGATCAAGGCGTTTAAACCTGTGCCATACTGGCAGATCGAGCTTAACGGAAATGTCAATAAAGGGGATATTATTGCCTGGTACACTAGGGATCTCTATTGGGAGGGGGAGAGAATAGGTAATATCATCAAAATAAAAGAAAGCATATATTATGATAATAAATTAAAAAAAATTACCAAAGATATAGAAAAGGGATATAAGAATGAGAAAGAAGCAGAGAAAGAATTTCTGAATCTGATTGAATCTTTAAAAAATAAAGGATTAAAAGAAGAAAAATTAAAAGAAAATCAAAATAAAATTTTATTAATTAAAAAAAACGAAGATAAAATCTGGGACAAAAAGGATGCTGAGCAGGTGATGAAGAATGTTAAAGACAGAAAAGAAGGAAGAGTCGACAAGGTTGAGAAGAAACAGTTTAAGCAGGCACCTCCAAACCCTTTTGACCTGACAGCCCTGCAGATTGAGGCTTACAGGGTCTTTAAGATACAGCCAAAAGACACATTAGCTATTGCACAGGACCTTTATACGTCAGGATATATATCATACCCGAGAACATCATCCAACCAGCTGCCTGCCAAGATTGGGTATTCAAAGATCCTTTCCCTTCTGGCGAACCAGGGGAGGTATAAGGAACTGTGCAGCCAGCTATTAAGGAACAGGGGATTAAGCCCTAATAACGGCAATAAGACAGACCCTGCACATCCTGCCATCTATCCTACAGGGATTGTTCCGCAGGTTGATGAGAGGGCTGGAAAGATCTATGACCTTATAACAAGGAGATTTATGGCTACTTTCGGAGAGCCTGCTGTAAGGGAGACGATGAACATAAACATTGATGTAAACAAGGAGATTTTCGTTGCAAAGGGAACAAGAACTATCGAGAAGGGATGGTTTGTCTATTACGGGAATTATGTAAGGCTGGAGGAAGAGGAGCTTCCTACTGTCAAGGAGAATGATATTGTAAAGGTAAAGAAGATTACAATGCATGACAAGGAAACGATGCCGCCAAAAAGGTATACGCCTGCTTCTATCATCAAGGAGCTTGAGAAAAAAGGGCTTGGGACAAAAGCAACAAGGGCAGGCATCGTAGACACATTGTTCCAAAGGCAGTACGTCCACGGACAGAAATCAATCGAGGCCACTGAACTGGGGATTAATACAATCAAGACACTAGAGAAGTATGTTCCGGAGATAATCGATGAGGCGTTGACACGGCATTTTGAGAATGAGATGGAGGAGATAAGGGAAGGAAAAAAGAAAAAAGAGGATGTATTAGAGGAGTCTGAGAAGGGCATAATAAAGGTAATAGGGGATTTCAGAAAACACGAGAAGGACATAGGGGAAAACCTAAAGAAAGCGCACTGGGAAGCGAAGGATGCGATGGCTACATTAGGTAACTGCCCTAACTGCAAAAAGGGGGTACTGATGATGAGGAAGGGTAAGTACGGAAGCTTTGCTGCATGCTCTGCTTACCCTAAATGCAAGACTACATTTTCGCTGCCAAGCAATGCCATGATAAAGCCCTCGAAGAACGTATGCAAGATATGCGGGATGCCGATGGTCGTCGCCATAAAAAAGAAAAGGCCGATGGAGTTCTGCCTTAACAAGGACTGCAAGTCAAAGCATGTTGAAGGGGAGGCAGGAGAAGAGGCAAAGGCGATAGCCAAAGGGAAGATAGAAAGGAAGTGCCCTAAATGCAAGGTGGGAAATATTGTTTTGAGGAAAAGCATTTATGGAAGTTTTCTGGGTTGCAGTGCATATCCTAAATGCAGGTATACTGAAAGACTGGATAATAATTCTAAATCCAATGAGAAAGCTTCAAAATAAAAACCTTGATTTCTCTATTGATTTTGGGTTTTATATTTCATAAAAAAGGGGCTATTTATTATAACTTATTTTAGTCCGCTACTAACTATCAGAAAACAATAAAAAGAAGGAGTGATTCTTTTAATATTATGAAAAAGACAGCTTTGATTTTATCTGTTATTCTATTTATCATTTTAGCAGCCCCATTGATATCTGCAAAAGAAGGGCATCTGAAGCTATTGGCAGTAAAAGAGACAAAAGATGGGTATGAAGGGTCCATTGCTGATTTATACCTGGAGATAAAACAGGGAAGCGGCAGGGTTTTTCTTGACACGTTTCCATTGACAAAGATAGATACCCAGATATCTACGCGGTTTGCAAAGGATATAGCGTGCTCTTATCTGGAGAGGGATTGTATGGAATATGATTTTATCTACACAATAAAAGCAGACTCTCCTATAATAGCAGGGCCTTCAGCAGGAGGGGCTATTACCCTGCTTACAATATCCATGCTTGAGGGGTTTGAGGTGGATGAGCAGATAAGCATTACAGGAACCATAAATTCCGGAGGCATAATAGGCTCTGTAGGCGGGATAAAGGAGAAGATAGATGCTGCCGAAGAAGCAGGGCTGAAAAAGGTCTTAATCCCTGAAGGAGAGAGGTTCATCAAGGAAGACAGGAAAATAATAGAAACAATGGAGATAATAAGCAAGAACAGATCGTTTGTAAATGCCTCGATAAAAAACAAGACTATCGATGTTGTGGAGTACGGGAAAAAGAAAGGGCTTGAGGTTGTAGAGGTCTCTGACATAAATGATGTGCTGCATGAGATGACAGAGAAGGAGCTTATGGAAGAAGAGCATCCATTATTTATCGACAGTGAATATGAAAAGACAATGTTTTTTCTTGCATCCAAGCTATGCAACAGGAGCGATAAACTGCTGAAGAGCGCCAACAGATCAGATTATTCTGGGTATAATGATACGATGGGATTTATACTGAACCTTACCAAAAAGGCTGAACTGGCTGCTGAAAGCCAAAGGTATTATTCTGCTGCATCTTACTGCTTCGGGGCCAATGTGAAATTAACATACCTTTTGCTTTCCATCAATAATGCGACAGAAAAAGGCGTCAAAGAGAATATAGAGATTATCGAAAGGAATGTTGAGGCGCTGGAGAAAAATATTGAGGAAAAAGAGAAGAGAAGCGTGACAGACCTGGAGGCATACGCAGTAGTCAAGGAAAGGCTGATAGAGGCCAAGGATTATAAGGAGAAGATAACAGAAGGGAATATCAGTGAGGGGGATATCTATAACATGGCGTATTCCTTTGAGAGGGTCTATTCTGCATTCTCATGGGCTAACTTCTTTGACCACAGGGGAAAGGAAGTAAAGCTTAATAAAGACCTGCTTAAGTCCTCATGCCAGGATAAGATAGCAGAGGCAGAAGAGCGGTATCATTATGTTTCATTGATCTATCCTATCCTAAACCTCGAAGGGACAAGGAAGGAGATCGATTATGCATATAAGGACCTGAAGAACAAGGATTACGAGCTCTGCCTGTTCAAGGCAACAAAGGCAAAGGCAGAGTCTGATGTTATACTGAGCGTCAGCGGGATTGGGGACGATAAGATAGCAAACTTATTAGAGAAGAAGATAGATTCGGCAAGGAAGAATATTGCAAAGCAGATAGATAAAGGGAATTTTCCTGTCCTGGCTTATTCATATTACGAGTATGCCACTGAGCTAGAGGAGTCTGACAGGTATTCTGCATTACTGTATTCAGAGTATGCAATGGAGCTGAGCAACCTTGACATGTATTTTAAGCAGGCAAAAAATAAGCTTGTCATAAGGGTTGATATAGTACCAATTGTGTTTTTGATACTTGGCATATTGATAGGATACCTGTTTTCCAGGCTGCCTAAGAGAAAGGCTGCTAAGGGGAAGAGGAAAGGCAGGAAAAGAAAGCTTGTTTAATAAACCCGAGCAGAGCTTATAAAAAGCCCTGCTGGGAAAAAAGAGGTGATAGATTACTATCGATATTAAATAAAGACAACTAATATTTAAATTTTTCTTTTTAATATTATCCTGAAGTGGTGACAAAAAATAAAAAGAAAAGATTTAAAACCTGCCCTTTATTCTCTATACGTGGGAAGACTAGGCCGGGAGGTCAGCGCTCTCCTGTTACTGTAAATACGCTTTAGACAGGGCTGAAGTCAGGGGAGAGGCATGGGTTTTTGCTGCTGGTCCTGGGCTGGACAATGAGACTCTGTCCTTTAGGATCAGGGTTTTAGTGAACCAGGTTAGATCAGGAATGAAATGGTTAAAGAATTTCAAAAGTGAAATTCTTTAATGACATT
>JAHWHQ010000068.1 GCA_019323195.1 Candidatus Woesearchaeota archaeon
AAGACCGCGTTTGCCGCCATGCCAGCAGCATAAACATTAGGGTATATCTCTTTTGTATTTTCCATAATCATCTTTTCACCTTCTTCTGCCCACATCGAGCCTTCGCCTATTATTTTTCCTGTTTCTGTGTTCAACTTTGCCCCTATCTTTTTCTGGATGATGCATGCAATATCTGCATCATGGCCTGTGGCATCAATAACAAATTTTGATCTAATAGTAACAGGGTCGACGTGCAGGCCTGCCATTCCGACAGGAGACCAGTTAAGCACTAAGCCCATAACCTTATCCTCCCTTATCATGACGTCCTCTATGCTCATCAGGTTAAATACCTTTGCACCTGCTTTTACTGCATTAAGGCAGAGGGCAGATGATGCTTCGATTGAATCAACAACATAATAATTATCTTCATATTTTTTTGCTGATATGTTCATCTCGTCAAATATCTCCTTGCTTTCTTCCTGGATAACAATCTGGTTGAACATCATGCCCCCTCCCAGCATTCCGCCGCCAATGCTCAGTTTTCTTTCAAAAAGCGCTGTTTTAAGTCCCTGCTTTGCCAGGTAGTAAGCTGCTGTCAGGCCGGCAGGGCCTCCACCTACTATTGCAACATCAAGTTCAAGATTATCTAAAAATTTTTTTGTGTAGCTCTCTATTATGGCTCTTGTTATCTTTATATCGTCAAGTTTATTGGTTGGCATATTAAACTATACTTAAAGACAAAATTTTTTAGACAAATTTTGTCTTTACGTAATAAGCAAACGACCTATTTATTGTATAAAAATTTGTGTTGTTTGCTATAAGGGGAATAGGAACCCATATTTAAATATATAGCAAAATTCATAAATGATGTAATATCAGGAGTAACTAGGATATTACCATTAAACATAATCCTTTTTAAAATACTTGGTATGAAGCAGCTTGTGCGCCTTTTCAGAGCCTGGCTTGCCCAGATATTCCTTATACAACTTTATTACAGCAGGGTTCTTATGGGATTTCCTTAGCTTCTTGCCCTCGTCAACCTTTATCAGGGCCTTTACCCTTTTTTTCAAAACTTCCCTGCTGTGGGGCGGCGGCTGTCCTCCTCCTCCGATACATCCGCCGTAACAGGCCATGATCTCGATAAAATGATAGGGGCTTTTTCCATTTTTTATCTGCTCTAACAGCTTTCTTGCAGCGCCCATCGTATGGACAACGCAGACCCTTATCTTCTTGCCTGCTATCTCAAGCTCAGCCTCCTTGACCTCTTCCATGCCCCTTATCTGCTGGTAATCTATCTTTTGAAGGTCCTGCCCTGAAATGGTGTCGGCTGCTGTCCTTAATGCTGCCTCCATGACACCTCCGCTATGGCCGAATATGTCTGCTGCTCCTGTGCTGAAGCCAAGCGGAGAGTCAAAATCTGAATCAGGAAGGTTTGCAAAATCAACATTGAGCTGCTTTAGGAGCTTGGCAAGCTCGACAGTAGTCAATACAAAATCTGTCTCACCGTTAAACTCAGGCCTTAAGATCTCGTATTTTTTTGCAGTGCAGGGCATTATGTCAACAAGGATGATGTCTTTCGGGTCTTTCCCTATCTTTTTTGCGTAATATTTCCTTACCAAAGAAGCTAAGATGGCCTGCGGGCTCCTGCAGGTGGACATGTTCTTGTTCAGCTCATCATAATAGAACTGCTCGCCAAACTTTATCCAGGCAGGGCAGCAGGTCGTAATCATGGGCAAGACCCTTTTTCCCTTGAACCTCTCGACAAATTCATGGGCCTCTTCAACTATGCAGATATCTGCGCCAAGGTTGGTGTCAAATACCTTGTGGAAGCCTATCTGCCTTAGGGCAGTGACCATCTTGCCTGTTACAGGAACGCCAGGAGGCATATCAAAAAGCTCGCCTAATGTGGCCCTTATGGAGGGAGCGGTCTGGACTATGAGGTATTTTCCTGAATTTAATGCATCAAGAACGCCTGCAATGTCGCTCTTCTCAGTAAGGGCCCCTGTTGGGCAGGCAACAACGCACTGGCCGCAGTTGATGCAGGAGCTTTCCTTCATTGTATGGCCGAAATTAGGGCCTATCCTTGTTGTAACGCCCCTTCCTACAAGGCCGATAGCATATACTGTCTGGATGTTATTGCAGACCCTAACACACTGCTCGCATAAGATGCATCTCTTGTTATCCCTTCTTATAGAGACACTAGAATCATCAGTTGCGTCCTCTATGTTTAAACTATCAAATATGCTGTCTTCGATCATCAATTCAGAGGCGTACCTTTGAAGCTTGCACAAGAGGTTTTCCTTGCATGAGGTGCAGTTAAGGTTATGGTTTGCCAGCAACAGCTGCATGTTCATCCTTCGTGCCTGGATAACCCTTGGGGTGTGGGTCTTGATCTCCATGCCATCCTTAACCTCTGTGCAGCATGATGCCTGGAGCTTGTCCATGCCCTTAACCTCAACAACGCACAGCCTGCATGCGCCAATCCTCTTCAAGCGCTCATTATAGCAGAGGTGCGGGATGTCAATGCCGTTCCTTCTGGCAACATCAATAATATACTCCCCCTGCTCTGCCTTAAATTCGCAGCCGTTTATCTTTATTGTTGTCATTTTGATATTAGCTTCCAGTAAAATCCTTCCTGAAATGTTTCAAAGCGGTCACAACATGGTTGGTGCAGCTCTGCCCAAGGCCGCACAATGCATTGTCCCTGATGAAAACAGACAACCTTTCAAGCAGACCTAAGGTTGTGTTGTTGTTTTCACCTGCCTTGATCTTCTCTAGCAGCTTTAACACATGAATACAGCCTTCCCTGCAAGGGGTGCATTTGCCGCAGGATTCGTGCCTAAAGAACTGTGCAATGTTTATGGCCAGATCAAGCATGCTTCTTTTTTTGCTGATGAATATAAGGGAGCATGCACCGAGCATGGCATCCTGTCTGCAGACATGGTCTGAATTAACAGAAAAACCTGCATTGTAGGGTATGCAGCCGCCTGAAGCGCCGAAATAAACAGCCTTTGGCGTCTTGGCTCCTGCAAGCCTTGCTATATTTCCCAGCTTAGTACCTATCTTTAATTCATAAACACCTGGCTTGGAGACGTCGCCTGAGATGGAGAATAATCTTAAAGAATTGTCCCATTTAGGTTCTATAAAAGCAAGCGGGACGTTTGCCATGGTCTCGACATTGTTTATAACGGTGGGCATGCCAAACAAACCCTTTTGCGGAGGATATGGGGGCTTGAAATGGGGATAACCGCGCTTGTTCTCGATAGAGGCTATGATCGCTGTCTCGTCACCGCAGATATAAGCGCCTGCACCTGATATAATATCTATCTTTAATCCTGACTTAACCTTTCCCAAAACAGTTTTTATTGCCTTTTCCAACCTTTCCCTTAAGTAGGAATACTCGCCCCTCAGGTAGATGTAAGCCTGCTCAGCATTGATGCAGTAAGCAGCTATAAGCATCCCTTCAATGACATTCTCAGGGGCATTCTCAAGTATGAGCTTATCCTTGAATGTTCCTGGCTCGCCTTCATCAGCATTGCAGATAAGGAACCTTTTATCGCCTTTGGCTTTTCTTGCGAATTCCCATTTAAGGCCGGTAAGGAAACAGGCGCCGCCCCTTCCTGTCAACCCCTTCTTCTTAAGAAGTTCAATAGTTCTGTCTGCACCTAAACCATTAACCTTATTCCATGCGTCCAGATTGGTTTTTTTTAATATATTCATTGCAGGTTTTATTTTAATAGCTTTTTTAATTTTCCTTTTGTTACGTTAGTAATTAGTTCATCATTAATCATGATGGCAGGGGCCTTATCACAGCAGCCTATGCAGGAGGTAAGCTCAAGGGTAAACCTCTTGTTCTTGGTGGTTTCTCCAACATCAATGCCAAGGATCTTTTTTGCTTCATCCAAAACATTAAGAGAGCCTTTAAGATAACAGGAAGGGCTGCTGCATATCCTTACTACATTTTTTCCTTTTTTATCAAAACTGAACATGCTGTAGAAAGAGGCCATGCTGTATATCTTGACTACAGGCAAACCTGTCTCATCAGAAAGCTTTCTTACCTTATCCTCAGGAAGATAGCCGTATTTACTTTGCATATCCTTCAGCCTGTTAAGAATATTCTTCTGTTCCATATAATCATTCCTTAATCCTTTTACTTAAATAGTTTTCTATTGTTAATAAAAATATTTAAATAAGACTTAAAATCCTTAGATTAAATGGGTAGAAGGGGGTTATAGGATGGAATTTGAAGAAACAGTTGGGGTTAAAGCAATTCAGTTCAGGCAAGAAGGTAAAAAAAGAGGGCTAATTTTAACTCCTGATACAAAAGGGCTAAAATATCATCTTGATTTAAACCTGGGAGAAATTGTAATAGAAGCAAAGCCTGAGAAATTGCGGGAATTATTAATACTAGCGAGGGAGTATGCGTTAAATGACATTCGTGGAGAACATAATGCTATTTTAGGCCTAGTAAATCCAGAAGAAAGATTAAAAAGAAAAGAGATGCATTTTCTTAGAGCAAAGAATCATAATGATAGGGAAAGAGGAAATACTATTAGGTATCTTCTTGATAAAAATGGATATAATATGGATGCTATTGATGGTGATGAGCAATCAATCCCCAGACCCCGGAATATATCATGGAATGGTTGGACGTATACGCCTAAGTCAAACACATCCTTAGTTCCCATCATAGAACATTCGAATGGTAAAGGGAGGGATATAAGTTATGTAACACTGCATCCTTATTCTGATTTAGGTCAAGAACATGATGTCTTGCATTTAGAAATACCCCCTAAAAATGGAGGTATAAGTAGGCAGTCCTATTCATTAGACTTCTTCTCTGAAAAGGGAATCTTAGAAGGCATAACTAAAGAGGAGAGTATAGAGTTAGCAGAAAAAATTTTATCAATTATTTCTTTAAAAAAGAATCAAAATAATTCAAATTATGAAGCAATTCAAGAAAAGTTAAGTGAAAGCCTGATAGGGCTTGGAAATTTAGAAACAAAGTTAAGACAGAGATATGGAAATTCCTATAGAGCACCAAATTAGATAATTTCTTTTGAATTTTTTTAATATGAAAAAACCTAATCAATCCGTGCCATAGCTTGGCCTGCCGTACTTATGCTCCCTGTTCCTGATTATGCTCTCTCCTACTGAGTAGCGCAGGCTGTTAGAAACATCCCTTATGGTGATAATGCCTGCTATACGGCCGTCGCTCTCAACCAAGAGCCTTCTTATCTTATTCTGGGTCATAATAGCATTTGCTTCCTCAATGCTCTGCTCAGCATCTATCTTGATGACAGGGCTGCTCATGATGTCCCTTACAGGGGTCTTTTCAGGGTTCCTTCCCCTGGCGACAATCTTCTTTAATATGTCCCTCTCTGTGATTATGCCTGTAATCTTTCCGTTATCCTCTACAGGAAGGCAGCCTATGTTCTTGGCGTCCATAACCCTGGCAGCGTCAGAGACAGTGGAATCTACAGAGGTCGTTGTTATTGGCTGCATTATGTCTTTTACTTTCATTCTTAACCTTATTAAACCCTAAGTATTTATTAATCTTGTGTTATAATATTAACTTACCTTCCTTATTATAAAATATATAAAAATAAAAATACCGATAATAATGGTGATCTCGGCCACTATCCTTGCTATGCTGAAAAAAAGGAAATATCTTGCCCTTTGCTCGGCTTCCTTCCTCTGCCTTAGCCTCATTTTGCGGTCGTTTTCTTTATCTTCTTAAGCCTGCTGAAATTCTCCCTCTCAAGCTCCTCAAGCTTGAAAGAGATCATCTTCTTTAGATCCTCAAGGCCAGGAATCGTGAGGTATTCAAGGCTGTTGACCCTTCTTTTTGTCTTCTTTATCTCTTCTGCCAGATGCTTGAGCATAAGCTGCTTTTCCATAAGCTTTATCAGGTCAGGAAAGATCTGCCTGTACTGCTTTACAGCATTATCCAGCTCGACTGTCTGCTCAAAATAACCAGGCCATTCGTTCTCTACAGAGATGCTCTTTATCACAGGAACCTCAACACCCATTATAGACCTTGATGAAACATCAATGGAGGCGCCGGAAGACAGGCCGAAAGCTATCCTTTCTATGTTAAGCTCGCCTTCGATTGCCTGGGCATTGTAAAGCGAGTTCTGGGCATTGATAAGGTCTTTGGAGATGGATTTCCTAATGTGCTTGATATCCTTCAAGAGCTGGAAGAATTCAAGGATAAGAACATCCTTCTTCTCCTTCAGCAGCTTATGGCCTTTCCTGGCTATGTTAAGCTTCTTCCTTGCAAGCAGCAAACCCATTCGTGTTGGCTTTATTTCCATTTTATCATGAACTTTTTGGATGGTATTTTTTTATGAAGTCCTTCTTTATCCTCTTAAGCTCGGATTCAGGAAGGTCTGACAAAAGTTCCCAGGCAAGGGACAGGGTTGTCTCTATGGGCCTGTTCTCGTCATAACCCTGCCTTACAAACCTATCCTCAAACTTCCCGGCAAACTCAAGATACTTAAGGTCGAGCTCTGAAAGGGATTCCTTGCCTATGACAGCAACCAGGTCCCTTAACTCAATGCCCTGGGCATAGGCGGCATACAGCTGGTCGGAAACATTGGCATGATCCTCCCTTGTCTTGCCCTCGCCTATACCGTTCTTCATAAGCCTTGAAAGCGAAGGAAGGATATTAACAGGGGGATAAATGCCTTTCCTGTGAAGGTCCTTGCTCTGGACAAACTGGCCCTCTGTTATATAGCCTGTCAGGTCCGGTATAGGGTGGGTGATGTCGTCGTCAGGCATGCTCAGGATTGGCATCTGCGTCAGGGAGCCTTTTCTTCCTTTTATCCTTCCGGCCCTCTCATATATAGAAGCCAGGTCGGTATACATGTAGCCTGGATAGCCCCTTCTTCCCGGGACCTCGTTCCTTGCAGCAGCTATCTCACGAAGAGCCTCACAGTAGTTAGTCATGTCAGTCAGGATGATCAATACGTGCATATCCTTGTCATAGGCAAGAAACTCTGCGGCTGTGAGGGCAATCCTCGGCGTGATGATCCTTTCGATAGCAGGGTCATCAGCAAGGTTCAAGAACATTATCACATTGCCAAGGCTTCCTGTCCTCTCAAACTCCTGCCTGAAGAACAATGCCTCCTCATTGGTAATGCCCATGGCTGCAAAAACAACAGCGAACTTCTCATCCTTGCCCCTAACAACGGCCTGCCTTGCGATCTGGGCTGCAAGCTGGTTATGGGGCAGGCCTGAGCCGGAAAAGATAGGAAGCTTCTGGCCGCGAACAAGGGTGTTGTTCATGTCTATGGTGGAGATGCCTGTCTGGATAAACTCAGCAGGATGCGTCCTCCTATATGGGTTTATGGCGCTTCCATTGACGTCGATCCTCTTCTCGGAGATTATCTCAGGAAGGCTGTCTATCGGCTTTCCAACACCATCGAAAACCCTGCCAAGCATCTCATCACTGACGCCAAGCTTCATTGTCTCGCCGACAAAACGGACTTTTGTATTTTTGGTGTCAATGCCAGAGGTTCCCTCAAAAAGCTGGACAATCGCCTTGTCTTCCCTTGTCTCAAGGACCTGGCCAAGCCTTTTTTCACCTGAAGGGATAGTGACTTCAACCAATTCGCCGTATGCTATGCCCTCTACACCCTCGACTATCATCAAAGGACCTGAAACCTCACTTACCGAGGTATATTCTTTAAGCATTTTAATTCACACCTCCACTTCCAGCGGATATCTTTGATACGCTGCCCTGAAGCTTTTTTATCTGCTCACTGGACTCTTTCATTATCTCATCAACATCCTTTTCAATACCCTTAACATACTTCATCCGCGCTATCCTTTCCTTAACATCAAGCTTTGCTATGTCATTAAGCTTGACACCTGCGCTTATGGCATCTGAGGACAGGTTATGAAGGGCAAGGATCGCCTTTAACATGAGATGCTGCTTCCTTATGTCGCAAAAGGTGTCAACATCATGATAGGCGTTCTGCTGGAGATAATCCTCCCTTAATGATTTGGTGGTATCCAAGACAAGCTTATCCTTCTCAGGAAGTGCGTCAGGACCAACCAGCTGGACGATCTCCTTCAATTCAGCCTCTTTCTGGAGCAGGCCCATAGCAGACATCCTCAAGGAAGAGAAATCATCTGCAATGCCGTCAAAATAAGCAGAAAGCTTGTTCACATAAAGCGAATAAGAGGTCAGCCAGTTAATCGCAGGAAAATGCCTCCTGTAGGCTAAAGGGGCGTCCAGTGCCCAGAAGACCTTTACCATCCTTAATGTATTCTGGGTTACTGGCTCAGAGAAATCCCCTCCAGGAGGGCTTACTGCACCTATGATTGAGACGCTTCCATTTTTGGAATTAAGGGCAACGACCCTTCCGGAACGCTCATAGAACTGGGCTAACCTGGAAGCCAGATAGGCAGGATAGCCTTCCTCGCCAGGCATCTCCTCCAGCCTGGATGAGATCTCCCTCATGGCCTCTGCCCATCTTGATGTTGAATCCGCCATCAGGGCGACATCATAGCCCATGTCCCTAAAGTATTCCGCTATCGTAACCCCGGTATAAACAGAGGCTTCTCTTGCTGCCACAGGCATGTTGGAGGTATTGGCGATCAAGACCGTCCTTTCCATCAAAGGCTTGCCTGATTTGGGGTCTACAAGCTTGGGAAACTCGTCCAGGACCTCGGTCATCTCATTGCCCCTCTCACCGCAGCCGATGTAAACTATAACATCCGCATCAACCCATTTTGCAAGCTGCTGCTGGGAAACTGTCTTTCCGGCGCCGAAAGGACCGGGGATGGCGGCTGTGCCGCCCTTGGCTATAGGGAAAAAAGTGTCAAAGACCCTCTGGCCTGTGATGAGGGGTATGTTAGGATCCAGCTTTTCATTATAAGGCCTGGGTATCCTTACCGGCCATTTATGGTACATCTTAACATCAATCTCGCCATCTTCTGTCTTAAGCTGTATAACAGGCTCTTCTATTGTCCTGCTTCCATCATTAACCTTTACAACCTTGCCTGAAAGGCCGGGAGGAAGCAATACCTTATGCTCAATAACATCTGTCTCCTTTACAGTTCCTAGAATATGGCCGCCGCTGATATCCTCTCCAACCTTAACTTTGCTTACGAAGCTATACTTTTTTTTCCTGTCCAGGGAATTTACCTCAATACCCCTGGAGATAAAATCGCCAGAGACTTCAGAGATGGAAGGAAGAGGACGTGCAACACCGTCATAGATGCTTTTCAGCAGGCCAGGGCCAAGCTCTATGCTCAACGGAGCGCCTGTCGAAATAACCTGCTCTCCGGGCTTTACGCCAGTAGTATCCTCATAAACCTGGATGGTGGCCTGATCCCTGTCAAGCCGGATAATCTCTCCAACAAGCTTTTCCTCTCCTACCTTAACAACATCGTACATCTTGCTTCCTTTCATATCTTTCGCGGTTACAACCGGTCCTGCAATCTTTATTATTTTTCCCATTTGTATCACCATTATTCTCTTGTTTAACCTTCTTAGTCTTCAGGCATATCTGATCATAAGTCCAGCTCAATGCCTATGGCTGACTTTATTATCCCCTTTAAGTCGTCTGTAGTCAAAAACTTTTCAGCCTTGTCAGGAATGCTTATGACGTTCCTGAAGTCGTCTAACTCAGGGATAAGCCTGATAACGCTGAAATTGGCCAATATGAATTCCTTCCTGTCTATCTTTGCAAGAAGGCCAAGGGCATCCTCCCTTTTTCTTATAGCATAACTGTCCTTGATGCCTGCCAGTTTCATTCCTGTCGCAAACTCCGGATTTCCCAAGACTATCATATTACCATCCCCTTAATCTTTTTGCCTGAAAAGCCGGCATCTATGCCCCTGCTTACTATAAACAGGTTCCTCAGCTCCAGTTCCCTCTTGATGAGATATGAAAACAAAGGGTAAGGGCCAAGCGTATGGCTTAAGTCGTTCCCTGAAACAAAATCCTTAAAAAACCTGTAAAGCTCATTCTCAAAATTCGATAAGGCATTATCCTTCTCGTATTTTACAAAGGCATTTTTTAATGGCCCGTAGTAAGGAAGGCCCTTAAATGCCTCAACAAAATCATTTAATGCCCCAGCCTTAATAAGATCATCAAACCTAAGGCAAAGGGGTGTCTTGTTGTCTATCAAAAGGGACCTCTGCTTTTCTATCTCTATGCCCCTTATCCTAAACTTTAATATGGCAAGTATATTAAGGATATCTATCTTTTTGTTCAATATATCAATGATATACCTGCTATCATGTATCTTTGTGCTTTTTACGGTATGGACAAAGGTGTTAAGAACAAAGCGGTCTAATGAGACCTCAAAGGACTCAAGGCTTTTGTACTTCTCATCGAAGATCCCTGAATATCTTGTAGCTGACATGACTACACCAAGGTCTGCGATAGTCTCTGCATCAATAAGATGCTTTAGAAGGGCATTATCTATGCTGCCTATAGGGTAAAGAAGGCTTTTATCAATGCGCTGATCCATCAACTTTGCCCTGTAGACTGTTTTCAGCATCTTGGACTCAAAAAACATAAGATAGGCATCGAATAAGGGTTCGGACTTCTTAGGGCTTAACTCAACCAATTCCAGGATCGAACTTGTGAAGCCCTTCTCAAGAGCTATATGGAATGACCTTAGGTCCTCTTTGCTCTTGTCAAGCTCTTCACCGTATACTGTCTCTTTTAACAGGCTCCTGAACTCCTTTAAGGATCCTGCTTCTTCCAATTCCAGCATCAGCTGCCCTGAAACAGTAAAATTGCTCCTTGCCTGGATCCTGGCGTTTGCATAGAGAAAATGGCTTACAGGCATAACATTCCTTACGACCAGTACCATTATAACAACAACAGCGGATACAGAAAGAAGAACTATCAACACAGGCGGGCTAAGGAGGTTATGCAAAAATGCCAGCCTGGAGGGAGATGTAACGTTCAGCAAGCTAGTATTTGTCGCATTTATCAATCCGTTTGTCATGTTTGCCAGTGTTGCATTGACCATTTTAACTGAAGAGTATCCTGCTTACCTCATGCCTTAAGATGTCTTTCTTAGATGCTATGATGTTATTAAGGGTAAAATCATAGACTACATTCTCGGATTCAAACCTTAGGCCTACAATATCATCGTTAACCTTAAGACCAGGGAAAAACTTACTGTAATAATCGCTGTCGCCAACAACTGAAAGGCCCTTTTCATCCGGCATGCTGCTTTTGATATAATCAACATAGCCGCTGCTGTGAACAATGTCCTTTGCCTTCTTGGCAGCTTCCCTGAATACAGCATTGATGAGCCACTCACGCTTTTCCTCAAACTCCTTCTTGGCCTTAAGCTTCTCTTCACTTAGGATCATTGAATATGCCTTCCGGACTTCAGCGTTGGTGGCTGTTTTCATGTCAGACTCCAAGATATCAAGCCTGCTCTTCAGCTCTTTAGCTATCTCTGCCAACTGCTTATCCCTGTCCTTCTCTGCATTCTTTATCTCTGCCTGGTATCTTTTCTCAATGGAGCTTTTCAAAGCCTCAACATTTCCAAATGTTTCCATTTTTTACCTCCGTAAGATAAAATTAGGCGAAGCCCCCTTCTCCACTTAGTTGTTCACCGCCTACATAATGTGTAGGGGCGGGCCGTTGATATAGTTGTGAGCAGGTGGGGAGGATCGAAGATAAAATTTTCCTAAGCCCATCATCCACCTTAGTTGTGCACTACCCACATAATGTGT
>JAHWHQ010000069.1 GCA_019323195.1 Candidatus Woesearchaeota archaeon
GCGAATCCGATGCCATCCATGCGAAGCATGAATTTTTGGATGAAGCCTTGTTTCCAATCAGATAATATCCTCTTCAGCAACCACCAAGAAGTCTCCTACTGCTATAACTGCTGAGAAAGGTATAAGGATATTGTTCTGCTTGTCTTTTTCAAGCTCTAGCTTCTCTGTATAAGACGTGGGGGACTTTAGGATAATATGGATCAGTTCGCCAGACCTTGTCTCGAAGATGATATCCCCAACCTCCCCGAAACGCTTGCCTGTCTTGCTGACAACTGTTTTTCCGATCAGCTGTTTTGAAAATTTCTTGTCTTCTTCAGCCATTATAATCCCCCTTAAATGTTGTGATGACTATATTATTATACTAAAGTTAGCCTATGTTATATATAAACCTTTTGTTTTTTACTTGGAAGGAGTTATCTTTTGCTCTAAAAGCTCATTCAGCTTTTTTTCATTATAGCAGTCTTCTTTAAGGCCGCAATTCTGGCATTTGTTCTGGTTTTTTTCAAAATCCGGTAGCTTATAGGAGCTTAAAAGGGCATTTACCTTATCTATGAGCTCCTTTACCTCTATCCTCATAAAAGGGTTTATGGGTATGTGCCTCTTCTGTTTTGTGTCAAGGTAATGGACAAAGCCCTCTTTTATCTCTGTATTGAATTTTTCCTCCATCAATAGGGCATAGGCTATCAACTGGATCTTATGCCCCGGCCACACGCCTTCTTTTGGGGCCTTGCCTGTCTTAAGCTCTACAGGGACAAAGCCGCCCTCATAAACCTCTATCTGGTCTATAATGCCCCTTAACCCAAGCTTCTCAGAGCTTATCTTCAGCTCTGACTCTACCTTAGGTGTCAGCTTTTCCCATAAAGCATCACCAAAAACCTTATGCTTAAGGATAAAATCATGGACAATGCCTGCCCTTGTCTCTGACTCTGAAAGTATTAGGGGCCATACATTCTTAAACAATTCATGGGGAAGGATGCTGAATTTTTTGAGCTCTTCTTTATTCTCTTTTATGACCTGAAGCAGGATTTCCCTGTATTTCTGGTGGTATCTTCCCTTGAGGTCTTCTAAGGCCATGCCTTTTTTTATTCCTTTTACAAGCTCCTCTTCTGCCAGGTTGATGTTCTCATGGGTCTTGTGCCTTATAGAGCCTTTTACAAGCGCCTCTTTCGGGGGCTCACTAAGCCTAAGAACATACTGCAGGTAAAGCTTTCTTGCGCAATACATGTATGAAGTAAGGGTTGTTACAGATATCATAAAAAAGTGCAGATTAAACCCCTTACTACCAAGGGGATGGGCACTCACCTCTGTTAATGGGATAACACCCTATTTAATATAATTTCCGATTTCAGGGACCAGCTTCATCAGGATACCAGTCAAGCATATATTCCTTATAGATATGGGAGATGTCATAATAAAGGTAATCCTCTATGAATCTTTTTTTGAACTGGTCAAGGGTTTCCATCAGCTTATCATCGCTATCAAAATAGACCTCGATCGACACATCATAGACGCCCAATAATTCATAGGCGAAAAGGCAGTTGTTGGTCTTGTCAAAAAACTCGATGATGCTGGAAACTGTCGATGGATTCTTAAGGCAGATGTCAATCTGTATGAACTCACGCTTAAGCTGCTCAAGATTCAGGTTTGTTGTGTAAGCAACGATTATGCCCTTTTGCTCCAGTTTCCTTATCCTGTACCTTATAATCTTGTGGTCAACATCTATTGCCCTGGCAAGGTCAGCAAGCCTTATCCTGGCGTTTGCAGATAGCTGCTCGATTATCTTTATGTCTATCTTGTCAAGCGAATACCTCTTATCCTCAACCTCGCTGAATGAGTTTTTTACTGTATTTCCGCTTAAGAGAAACTGCTGGTTCAGCTTATGCGTTTTTGTCAGTATATGGATATCTTTTGCTATAACATACTCGCCAAACTTATCAAGAAAAGACCTTATAAAGTTCTGGAGTAGGGTTATATTCCTGTGTATGGTCAAAAAGGAGATGCTGTATTTGCCTTCAAGAACCCTGATCTTCCTGCATCTTCTGTCATCCATGAAATATTCAACAATATTCTTCTCTATGTTTGAGGTGAGCTTATGGAATTTAAGGTATATGTAAAAACTGGTGCAGCCGACCAAGGAGGGGTTAAAGACTGTATAGAATTTCTTAACTAGGCCTTCTTTTGTTACTCTTTTGATACGGTAATTAACAGTCTCTTTGGCCAGCTTTATCTTTTTGGCTATTTCTGACGCTGATGAGCGGGCATTGACATCCAGCTCATAGAGTATTCTTTTATCATATGAGTCTAATTTAATCATTTTAATTGCCCAAATTTTAATTTTATATATAAATATTTTCATTTTGTTTAAAAAGGGAAGGGTGGGGTTTTATAATGCATTAAATTCATCAAGAAATAGGGGGTGAGAGAGGGTATTAACAACAAAGGAAATGTCCAAGAGAGGTAAAACAATGAAGAGAAAAGATAAGGGAGATAATGATAGGGGGATGTCATTATTAGTATGCGACTATGATGATAAGATGTCGGAATTCAATGATAAATAAAATCGCGCATTTTTGGATGAAGCAATTATTAGAGAAAGACAAAAATAGGTTATAATTTGTTTGTCTTTCTCTATTTAGTAGCGGCTATTTATTATAGTATATAAATTATGAAATAATTTTATACTCCAGAAAGGCGTTAGCATTTCTCGTAACTTACTTTAGTCCGCTACTATATACCCAAAAACTTTATTAATATATGGACTAATCCTTATTTAATGGATGCTGATAAGAAGCTGAAACTGATAAAGAGAAATACAGAGGAGATTGTTAAAGAGGAGGAGCTGGAAGACCTGATAAAAAACAAGAAGCAGCCTTCTGCCTATATTGGGATGGCATGCACAGGAAGGATCCATATAGGCTATTTTGTTCCGATAATGAAGATAAAGGATTTTCTGGAAGCAGGTTTTAGCTTCAAGATCCTGATAGCGGATCTGCACGCGCACTTAGATGACAGAAAAGCCCCTTTTGAGTTGCTGGACAAGAGGGTGGAATATTACAGGGAAACCCTCAAAGCCATGCTGAAGGCTGTTGGGGCAGATATTAAAAAACTGGAGTTTGTCAA
>JAHWHQ010000070.1 GCA_019323195.1 Candidatus Woesearchaeota archaeon
GAAAAATTGGTACAAAATATAATCTGATTTATTATAGTATATAGGAGTGAGGATTAAAAGAAGCATAAGAAAGACTAAAAACAATCTTTGGGATGGGCATTAAACTTCAGATGCGGGAAGTCTGAATATTAGTTATTATAGCTAGTATTTAAATCTTTCGGTTTTGTAACTACTATTGAGTTATAAACTATAACCCAAATATTTAAATTAGAGGTATGACCTCCTAATACTTTTAATAAAAAAGGGAAAGTGTTAAAAATGATATTAGAATAGGAAATAAGCTAAGAAAATGAAATACATAATCTTCCTGATGGACGGGGCAGCAGACCAGCCTATAGATGAGCTTGGAGGTAAAACGCCTTTGATGGCAGTCAATAAGCCTAATATTGATGCATTGGCTAAGAAAGGAAGATGCGGTTTACTTGAAACAGTACCAAAAGACATGGAGGCTGAGTCTGCTATTGCAAACCTCTCTATTCTTGGCTATGACCTGAAAAAATGCTACCAGGGAAGGGCTGTCCTAGAGGCAGCAAACATGGGCGTTAAATTAGATAATGATGATACTGCATTAAGGTGCAACCTGATAACTGTTAAAGACGGGAAGATAAAGGATTATTCCTCAGGACATATATCAGATAAAGAAGCACGAGAGTTAATAGAACATGTCAATAAGAAACTAGGCAATGATGAAACAATATTTTATCCTGGAATCAGCTACAGGCATCTATTGGTCTTGAAGGGTGGAAGGTTTTCAACTGCTATAAGATGCTATCCGCCGCATGACCATCCAGAAGAGGAGATAGATAGATTAATGATAAAGGCAGAATCAACTGATGGGGAAGAGACAGCTAAGCTATTGAATGAACTTATACTGGATTCAAGGCCATTACTGGAAAAGCATCCTGTCAATACCAAAAGGTCTGAAGAAGGAAAAAACCCGGGAAATATAATATGGCCTTGGTCGCCTGGAAAAAAGCCAAGTATGGAAACCTTCCAGGAGTTATATGGAATTAAAGGTGCGGTTATATCCGCGGTGGACCTGATTAAAGGCCTTGGAATCTATGCTGGTTTTGATGTTATTGATGTAGAGGGGGCTACAGGGCTGTGGGATACAAATTATGAGGGAAAGGCTGATGCCTGTGTTAAAGCTTTAGAAGAGCATGATTTAGTTTATGTCCATCTTGAGGGCATAGATGAGGCATCGCACATAGGAGACCTTAAATTAAAGCTCAAGGCGATAGAGGATTTTGACAAAAGATTGGTAGGAAGGGTCCTGGAAAAAATCAAGGATGATGTTGTATGCATCGCTGTCCTGCCGGACCATCTAACCCCTATAAAGCTTAAATCACATCTCCATGGGGATGTTCCTTTTCTCATATACAAGCCAGGTGAAAAAGGGGATGATGTTAAGGAGTTTGATGAGGAAAGCTGCAAGAAAGGTTCTTACGGCCATATAAGGGGGAAAGAGTTTATTTCTAATCTATTAAAATGAACGATAGATTTATAAACTTAAAAAAGATACTAATCACTATTGACATTAAGCAGAAGTAGTAAATACAAGAACAACAAGTAAAGTAAAACTTTGGAGGGATAAAAATGGCAGAGGACAACAATATCTTTATTGGTGGAAAGCCATTTATGAACTATGTCACAGGAGTGGTGATGCAGTTCACAACAAAGAACGCGCCTGAAGTTGTGGTAAAGGCAAGGGGCAAGTTTATATCCAGGGCAGTAGATGTCGCAGAGGTTGCCTCAAAAAGATTTCTGAATGAGCAGGTAGGTGTTAAGGACATAAGGATAAACTCTGAAGAATTCAAGAACAAAGAAGGAAGGGATGTCAGGGTTTCTACCATCGAGATTGCCTTAAGCAAATTATAAATTTTTTTATTATTTTTTTCAAAAAAATTTACATCAGCCCCAACCCTAAAGGGTGGGGATTGTTAGGGGCTGATATTTTGATGTAAATTTTTAGGAAATCAGACTGGCATTCACCCCCTTGCGTATGATGAAAATGCAAGCATTTTCAGCAAATTAGAAATCCAAAGGATTTCC
>JAHWHQ010000071.1 GCA_019323195.1 Candidatus Woesearchaeota archaeon
ACATTGATGTAGATGCTGTCTTCTGTCAGAATCATTGGTCCAGATGCGATTGCAGCATTATCCTGTCTTGTCAGAAGCCAGGGATAGTTGCCTATCACACAATTCATCCCTATGTATTTTACCTTATGAAGGTTTGCACCCCTAATCTTCCATACCCATATCCTCATCTTAGGGTGGGGCATATTTTGGGCTAAAAAAACTAAGATATCACTTCCAGCCTGGCGCAGCCATTTCGGCAAAAGTCCTTTCTTATGCAGATATGGAAACAGTTTCATTTTTATTCTTTATAAAAAAATATCCTGGCTAATACTGACCTGGACCCTTTTAATATCCTCCTTAATTCCCTCAGGTTCCTTACCCTTGATATGCTTTTCCAGATTATCTTTGGATGAGTATAATACCTGATATACGCCTTCCTCTGCCATCCGGCAAGCTCCTCTTTTGTGAGATTCTCCGTATGGACAATAGGCCCTGAACAGCCGTCCAGGTCCTGCAGGGAATTCAGTTCCAGAAGATTCTTTTGCTTTGCCTCTTCCCAGTATCTGGTCCCAGGAAAGGGTGCAGCCAACGTAAACTGCACAAAGTCGGCTCCCAGCTTAACAGCAAACCGTATCGTCTCTTTTATTGTCCTGGCGTTTTCCTTAGGAAGGCCTATTATAAAAGAGCCTGTTGCTGCCAGGCCGCACTTCTGTGTAGCTTTAACAGCATTCAATGAATCTTCCAGGGTTATTCCTTTTTTTATGCTGTTTAAGATATCCTTTGAACCTGACTCAAAGCCGTAGAATATCTGCGTGCAGCCGGCTTTTTTCATTACCTTAACTGTTTCTTTGTCAATAAGGTTAACCCTTCCCATGCAAACCCATGAAATCTTTATATTCCTTTCAATTATTTCCCTGGAAATCTCCTTCATTCTTTCCTTATTTATTGCGAATGTGTCATCATCAAAGAAAACTTCATCTATGCCATGGTTCTTGATAAGATACTCTATCTCATCTACTGTATTTTTGACGCTTCTTTGCCTGTGCTTATGCCCAAGAAACGTGTCAGGCCATAGGCAGAAATCGCAGTAATAAGGGCATCCTCTGCTGGAGATCATAAGGGCTGTCTTTTTGCCGCCATAAAATGCCTGCTGGTAGTTTTCAATCATGAATGATTCCCTGTCAGGAAAGGGAAGTTTATCCAGATCATCTATCAATTCCCTTGCAGGGTTTATTCTGGTTTCTCCATTTTTAGTGCGGTAGGTTATGCCTTTTACTGCTGAAAAATCCCTTTCTTCCTTAACGGCTTTGCAGATATCCAGGATGGTATGTTCAAACTCACCCCTTATGCATATATCCACAAACTTATAGTTATCAATTAAATCCTTATGGGCATAGTTGAGATGTGGGCCACAAAAGACAATTAAGCAGCCCTTAATCTCCTTTTTAAGGTTGAAGGCTGTTTCCAGATCGTAATTAAGTGAAGGAGCGCTTATCTCCATTATGATAATGTCAGGAGCAAGCTTTTTAACCTCATTTACAAATTTAAATATTCCATTGTCTTTCTCTACCGCATCAAAAGCTGTTACGTCAAACCCTTCTTTTTTTAACAATGCAGAAGAATAGGCAAGATAGATAGGAAAAGCAAGTACCTTATCGCCCCTCCTATGGGGCCACCTTACATTGCTTCTTGCTCCTACTCCCTTACCAGGCCATGGAGGATTGCATATAACAACTTTCATTTTTATTTCCATGGCAGATTTCTTTTTATTTCTATGTTTTCGAATTCCCTGCTCTTTTTAATACCTGTTTTCTTTGCCCATTCTGCCATCCTTTTTATGCCTTCGTCAAGCTCCACTGTATTCTTATAGCCTAAAATCCTCTTAACCTTTTCATGCTGAGAATAAGCATCTTTAACTTCTTTTCTTGCATCCAGATGAATTATTGGATGCTGTGGGGAACCCATTGTTTTCCTTACAACATCTGCCAGATGATTCACTGTATATGGGGTGTCTGCACCAATATTAAATACCTGGTTGTAGGCATCCTTGTTATCAACAGAAGAGGCTATTACAGGAGCAACATCACCGATGTAGGAAAATGCCCTTCTTTGCTCTCCATCCCCGAATATAGTCATGGGCTTGCCCTGCATTATCTGGTTCATAAAAATACCAATGACATTCCTGTATTTGTCCCCTAGATTCTGCCTTGTTCCGTACACATTATGCGCCCTGAATATGATATAATTCAAACCGAACATATGGTTGGCTGATTTAAGGTCATATTCCACAGCCAATTTTGAGATGCCATAAGGGTCTTCAGGCTCAGGCGTTATATCTTCAGTCATTGGCAATTGATGTGCGCCATATACGGCTATAGAGGATGTAAAAACAAAGCACTTGACGTTATGCAGGACGGACTGGTTTATGAGGTTTATGCTGCCCTTGAGATTGTTTTCATAATTAAAGCGCCTTATGAAATGGCTTAATCCTTCTGCAGCATATGCAGCTATATGGAAAACATACTCTATGCTGTTTTCGCTAAATATTCTCTTTATCAGCTCATAGTCTGTTATGCTTCCTTCAATAAAGATTGCCTTGGGGTTTATGTTCTCCTTGAAACCGCCGCTTAAGTCATCAAGGACTATAACATCATGGCCTTTTTCTATAAGCGCGTCAGCTACATGAGACCCTATGAATCCAGCTCCGCCTGTAACTAATATGGTCATCTTAAATCATCTCCTGTTACAAGTATAGTCATCTTAAACGCCTTTAAATTCCTTCCTGGCCTTTTCAAGCTGGTCTAAAGTGCCTATATCAAACCACCTCTTATCTGTGATATAGCAGTAAACATGCTCTTTCTTGTGAAGCCATTCAAGGAAATTGCCTGCCTTGTCGCTGTTTTTGTATTTTTTTACGAAATCAGCCAGCATAGGCAAAACATGGGGTGGATAGATGTAAACGCCGGTTGAAGCTAATGTGGATTTAGGCTCAGAGGGCTTTTCCTCAAACTCAACCATCTTTCCTTCATCATCAACACCAACTATACCATACTGCTTTGCAAGCTCTTTATCCTGGACATCATACAAGGCAACAGCACTTTTATTATGCTCATTATGGCTCTCGACAAAGCTATTCAATGAAAACTCAAATAAGTTGTCACCTGCAACAATCAGGATGCTTTCCTCGATATTCTCTTTCTCAATAACAAAATTAACATCACCTAAAGAGCCTAACCTGTCCTCGTTAGAGGTAGTCTTATCATTTATTATCTTTATTTTTTTAGTGGATTTAAATTCTGCCAGCCAGCCCTCAAAGTGGCCATAAAATTTATCATTAGTGATGACAAATATCTCGTCAACATCATCTATGCATTCAATATTTTTGATTATATAATCGATTATCGGCCTTCCTCCTACATCCAACAATGGCTTCGGCTTGTCTTTTGTCAAGGGGTATAACCTGGTTGCATACCCTGCCGCTAATAGGACTGCTTTTATTTTTACCACCTAGTTTACAGTTTTTATTATCTGCCTTCCAACACCTATGTAATTAAATCCCTGTTCTTTCATCTCTTTAACATCATAAACATTTCTGCCGTCTATAACATTGGGCTCCTTTAACAGGCTTTTTATCCTTCTCTTATCCAGGTTCCTGAACTCGTTCCATTCTGTCACTATGACAAGGGCGTCTGCACCATCTACAGCATCATAAGGGTCTTTAACATACTCTATATCATTTAGGAGCTCTTTTGCCTTTTCCTGGGCCTCAGGATCAAATGCCCTTATCCTTGCCCCTTCTTTCTGAAGCTGCCCTATAATCACAACAGGAGGGGCTTCCCTCATGTCATCTGTCTTTGGCTTGAATGCAAGACCCCATACTGCTATTGTCCTGCCGTCCAGATCAGGAAGCAACATCTTAACCTTAGGAAGCAAAGACCTTTTCTGCCCTTCATTAACATCCTCTACTGCCTGCAGTATCTTGCTCTCTACCTCGTGATGGTTCATTGTCT
>JAHWHQ010000072.1 GCA_019323195.1 Candidatus Woesearchaeota archaeon
GCATACAAAATGCGCAACAGGCGTTATCCCCTCCTCTTTTGCAAATAATGAGATAGGCAGGGTCCCTCCTCTCAAGCTTCCTCCCGCACCCTTTGTTATGCTTACAAAGTCAGCCTTTCCTTTTAATCTTTCGATTGTATCTAATATGCCTTCTTTCCCTTCCCCGTTTCTTGGCGGGACCAGCTCTAAAGATAATGTAAATCCCTTCTCTTTCAGTATTTCAGTTATTTTTTTCATTGTTTATCTCTCGTTTTTCATCTTTTTTATCAGATCATTAATATTCTTAACAGCGCTTAATGCATCCTTGCCGTACGCTGCCTTTATCTCATTGGCATAATCATCAGTGACAACGGCCCCTCCCACTATTACCGGCACCTTAATCCCCTGTTTTCTTAATTCGTTTATAACATTTTTCATTTCCAGCACCGTAGTTGTCATAAGGGCTGACAAGGCCACGATATCCGGCTTTTGTTTTTTGACCTCTGATATTATCTTTCCTGCCCTGACATTAACGCCTAAGTCAATCACCCTGTAATTATGGCTTTCCAGCAGTGCGATGACAATATTCTTTCCAAGGTCATGGATATCATTCTCGACAGTTGCAAACAGCACAATACCTTTCTCCTTCCCCCCTTCCTTTACAATCTCTTCCTTCAGCCTTGAAAAAGCCCTTTTCATAGCCTCAGCCGAAAGCAGGACATTGGGCAGGAAATACTCTTTTTTATTGAACTTATCTCCAACCTCGTGCAGTGCATCTATAAGGATATCATTTATCTTCATAGCCTTCAGTTCCTTAAGCCCTTTTTCGATGATCTCATTAATATTCTCCTTATCCCCGTATAACACAGCATTATAAAGCTGTTTCTCGACAGGCAGGTTTTTGTAATCCTCCTTTTTGAATTTCTTGACCTCAATCTTGATATCTGTCTCTTCCTGCAGTATATTGTCCAGCGGGTTAAGGATAGCTAAATCAAGTCCGGCAGCATGCGCCTTTGTATAGAACTTAGAATTGACATCGCTCCTGTTAGGAAGGCCGTGTGAGATATTGCTCACTCCCAGTATTGTTTTATGCCCTAAGCTCTTGATCTCCTTAACAGCATCAAGTATAATATTTTCGTTTTCAGGGTTGGTTGCTATCGTAAGTACAAGCGAATCCACGATAATGTCCTTTTTCCTTATTCCATACTTAATAGCCTCTTTGATTATTCCCTTTGCAATCTCAATCCTTTTTTCTTTTGTTTTTGGAATGCCTGAATCATCCAGGCAAAGGGCGATAACAGCAGCCCCGTATTTCTTAGCCAATGGAAGCACCTGTTTTAGGCTCTTCTCACTGCCGTTGACAGAATTGATCAAAGGCTTTCCATCACATCTCTTCAAGGCAGCTTCCAGAGCATCTATATTGGCAGTATCAATAACCAAAGGAGCGTCAACCACATTCTGTACATCAGAGATAGCTTTTGGAAGGTAATTGGATTCGTCACCGCCGGCAACACCAACATTGATGTCCAATAAGGATGCACCTTCCTCAACCTGCTGCAATGCCTGGTTCCTTATATAATCCGTCTTTCCTTCCTTTATCTCATTAGTGAAATCGATTCTGTTTGTAGGGTTGATTCTTTCTCCAACAATTAGGGTTGGCCTTACAGTGACTGTCTTTGTCCTTGAGCAGAGCTTGGTTTTTTCTTCAACAACTTTTTTCTTAGGTTTTATATCCTTAATCCTCTCAGCGACAGCCTTGATAAAAGAAGGGTTTGTCCCGCAGCACCCCCCTATTATATTGGCTCCCAGTTCAGCAAATTTATAGGCATACTCTGAAAACCTTTCAATAGGATAATCCCACACAGTCTTATCTTCAATGATCTTAGGAAGGCCGGAATTAGGCTCTAGACAAACCATCTTATTTGTGTTAGCAAGAATGATCTTAGCAGTCTCATACATACCATCAGGCCCGTCAGAGCAGTTAACGCCTATAACATCCGCTCCAAGGGCTTCTGCTATGGTCACATATGTCTCAACATCAGTCCCTGTAGATGTCCTTCCTTCCTGTATCGTCATAGAGCTTATTATAACTCCTTCAAAAACCTCTTTTGCAGCGAGCAAAGCAGCCTTAAGTACCTTTATGTCTGATATGGTCTCGATGATAAGCAGGTCAGCCTCTTTCAATGCAGATATCTGCTCCTTATAGGCAGAATAAGCATCATCAAAGCTTAATTTCCCTAACGGCTCGATAAACTCCCCTAAAGGCCCCACACCTCCGGCAACCAGGCAGCCAGGGCAGGCCTCTCTAACATTTTTTACCCCTGCCTCATTTATCTCCTTGACCTTATCTCCTAATCCATACTTCTCTAATTTCAGCCTGCTGGCTCCGAACGTATTAGTGATGATAATGTCAGACCCGCTGTCAGCATAAGCCTTATGGACCTTCCTGACCAGTTCAGGATTCTTAATGTTAAGCTCCTCAGGGCATCCTTTTGTAAACCCCTCTTTCTGCAGCATAGTCCCCATAGCCCCGTCTAGGACAAGCACCTTCTCTTCCATCTTTCTCAATAATTCATCCCTGTCCATCCTTCCACCATTAACCTATAATCTAACTTTATTTATTAAACTTACTCAGAATTATTTTAAAAAGATTCTTGATGTAATTATTCTTATTGGAATAATGAAAATTTATGTTAGAAAATTATATAAGCCGAGTTATTTTCCTGCTGGAATAATAAGTATATATGATCTCTCAAAAAGAATAAGGTAATAATATGAACCCTGATTTAGTAAGTATTATTAATGAAAGCAGTAATCAGCCTCCATTAGGATCGGACGTAACAGAAAGATTAGAACATGTTAACAGGACAGGAAATATTATCTTTTTTGACGTCCCCCCTATAGAATTAGAAGACCTTTATAGTTACTGTAAAGGCATGGTCCTATTTGGGAAGGATCCTACAGCGAACAATAATCTTATCCAGTATTACATTATATCCCTTCTTATGGGATATCTCAACACAGAATTTTCATCAGAAATATCTAGGCCAATAGACTTCTCAAAAAAAAAGAAGAAGAAAGAAGGGAATCATCATTTAATACCTGCTGGTAACGGTCTTTCTGCAAATATATCCCATAAAGAAGGTAAGCGGGTAGAGCCAATAGTTAATTTTCATAATGCATTCGAGATCAATTATCAAGAAGAAAGAGAGATTTCGTTGAGTTATACATCCTCTATACGTCATTGGAAGGATATTTATACTACAAGAGTTAAAAGGGGAGCTTCCAAAGGCAAGGACCACTTTGAAATTTCAAAAAATAAAAAGGCCAGTAATCGGTTTTCACTTATGATAACCTCTCTTAAGACATTTTTTCCTGAATATGATTTTTATAGCATCCTTTTTGCATATCCCCGGGAGAAGTTTGACAGCTTGGAAGGAAGTATGTTTTTAGTTAGGCTTCTGGAAAAATATCCGCAGATAAATCTTGTTCTCCATGACTTAAGTATGGATAAATTAAGTGAACTAAGTGCTCAATTATTGGATAAGTATACAAAAAAACATTCTCCCAATATCCCTTCTGCGGATGATGATCCGGATAGGTTTATTACAGGATATATCAAAAACAGAGGATGGACAAGGCATGAAAAAAATCTGGTTACATCAATACTTAAGGAATGCAAGTCCCATACTAAAAAACTTATTGCGAACTATGATAAAGATGTTGTATGGCATAAAAATAAAGATGATTATATTTCCTTGGTAGGAGAAATACCCCCTGATTTTGAAACACAAAATAAACAGTATTCATATCACTATGTTAATCATTTAAAGCCTCTTGCTGGGATTATTAATAAGATCAGGTCACAAATTAAAGGCTCTCCTAAAGAAAAATACTTTTTTTTAAAAATCCCTAAACAAAGATCATTCTCTGCATACAACATAATGAGATCAAGGATATTCCCTTATAATATCATTCCGTTTTATCTAAGGGAATTAGAGCAACATATTAAAGGATTCCAGGGCAATAGTGTTGAGTCTTTAAGGATTCATATGAGAAGCTTCCCTATTGATCCAGAAGGGTTTTCCAAAAAGCAGGATTATTTCCTGCGAGGAAAGCGTTTTGATGGTTCATACGAGTCTTCTAGGAGGTAACCTCTAAGATTAAATTAAAACAACATATCCCTGCTGTTACGGGCAAGCTCAACAAAATGCTTATGAATCCTTAGGTCATCAGTAAGCTCAGGGTGAAAAGTGCTTGCCAATAAGCTTCCCTGCTCTACCATGATAGGCTTATTCTTAAACCTCCCTAATATCCTGCATCCGTCATGTACAGCATCTATCACAGGCGCCCTTATAAAAATTCCCTTAAAAGGCTTTCCTAGGATGTCCAGCTCAGCCTCAAAGCTGTCCACCTGCCTTCCATAATCATTCCTTTTGATAGAGATGTCCATCAGCCCCAATTTAGGCTGTTTGGAATCAACAATATCCCTTGCAAGAAGTATGGCTCCTGCGCAAGTTCCGTAGATAGCCATCCCTTCTTTATGCCTTTTTTTGATCTCCTTATCCAGCCCATACCTTCTGAGCAGCTTCCCGATTGTAGTTGACTCCCCTCCTGGAATGATAAGGCCCTTAACATCCCTTAAGTCAGATGGAAATTTGACCAGAACAGGCTCTACATCACATTTCTTAAGCATATTAAAATGTTCTTTTACAGAGCCCTGAAGAGCTAATATGCCAATTTTCATTCTAGAATTACCAGCCTCTTTCCTGCATCTTAACATCAAGCTTAGAAATTTCAAGCCCTTTCATGGCCTCTCCCAGGCCTTCTGACGCCTTGGCAACTATCTTTGGATCATCATAATGTGCAACAGCCTCAACGATAGCCTTTGCCCTTTTTTTCGGGTCCTTGCTCTTGAATATTCCTGATCCTACAAAAACGCCGTCAACCCCAAGCTGCATGCATAAAGAGGCATCAGCAGGCGTTGCTATGCCGCCGGCTGCAAAATTGACCACCGGCAGCCTTCCCAGTTTTTTGACCTCTTCAACAAGGGCAAGAGGAACCCTGCATTTCTGCGCGATACCTTTAAGATTTTTATCTTTCAAAGCGGCAATCTCCTCATTTACTGTCCTTATATGCCTCACTGCTTCTATAATATTTCCTGTCCCTGCCTCTCCTTTCGTCCTTATCATTGCTGCCCCCTCTTTGATCCTCCTTAATGCCTCGCCTAAATTCGTAGCTCCGCAAACAAAAGGAACCTTAAACTTCTGCTTGTCAACATGAAACCTGTTATCAGCAGGGGTCAATACCTCAGATTCATCTACATAATCAACACCCAATGCCTCTAGAACCTGTGCTTCTGCAAAATGCCCAATCCTGCATTTAGCCATTACAGGAATGCTTACAGCACCCATTATCTCCTTTATCTTCTTAGGGTCGCTCATCCTTGCCACTCCTCCCTGAGCCCTTATATCAGCAGGAACCCTTTCAAGCGCCATAACAGCAACAGCCCCTGCCTTCTCGGCAATATCAGCCTGTTCTGCTGTAACAACATCCATTATCACCCCTCCTTTTAGCATCTCAGCTAGCCCTTTCTTTAATGTGAACGTACCCTTCTCCATTTTCTTTTCCTCCATACCCCTCAGGATTCTCTGGCAGTTTATAAACTTTACTTGTTCCAATAGGCGTTGTTGAGAATGTAGGTTAGCAGCCTAAGGTCAAAATCCTATTATAGCAAACGACACTAATTTTTAGACTATTGATAGGTCATTTGCTTATTACGTAAAGGCAAAATTTTTAGAAAAATTTTGTCTTTAAGTATAAACGTCTCTTGAAGCTGACAGGAGGGGGGTCAATTGAAATTTTGTGCAAACAAAATTTTGGCATTGTTTATAAAGTATAAAAACGAAGTTTTTAACTTTATGAACTAGAGAAAATTTCACAAATTTAATGGATTATGAAATTTTCTTGTTTAGCCAACCCGTCGGGGGATGTCAGCTATTAC
>JAHWHQ010000001.1 GCA_019323195.1 Candidatus Woesearchaeota archaeon
CAAGTTCCAATCGGAAAGCTTATATTGTTGTTCTTACTTATGATCCTAGTTCTTAGTGTTGTTTGTTTCATGCTGATTCAAACAAACTAAGAACGTTTTTTCTATTTATCTGTCAAACTTGGGTTAAGATACTTCTGCCTCTTGTAGAAATAATGGAAAGAGGCAGGGCATTAACCACACAAAATTTAGAAAACTATAAATACAATCAAACTAATTATCTGAATTATGGCCCTAAACCTGCCCCAATACAATAAGTTCGCCTTAGTCCGTGAGATGCTGCAAACCCCTTCTATAATAGGAAATTTTAGTACAAAAGACCTGAAAGCTCCCATCACTTCTATAAAAAAGACCAATAAGCTCTTCCTTACAGGCGAAGGCTCTTCCAGGATTTTCCCTGCAAAAAACGCCCTTTATACAGCATTAAAGAACAACATCCCCCTAACAATCCATACAGAAGGAAGCAGGCAGGCAGCAGAGCTTAGCCTAAAGGGATACACCTTATTCGGCGCTTCCAACTCAGGAAAGACCAAGGAACTAATCTCTTTATTCAAAAATAAAAAATCCTTTTCTAAGTTTGCTTTAACAGAAAACAAAGGCTCTCCTCTCATAAAATTAAGCGATGATTCCTTCATATTAAGCTGCGGAAAAGAGGATGCAGTTTCAGCAAGTAAAACTGTCATAGAAGAGGCCCTTTTTTACCAAACACTTTTGTCAGAGTTTTCAGGTAAGAAAATAAAAAAAAACACCTTAAAAAAACTCTCAAAAAAAGCCTCTAAGGCACTGACCATGCCTGTTGACAATGCCATAATCTCAAAAATAGCAAAATCAAAACTGCTATATTTCTCAGGCAGGAACAACGGTGTAGCTGAAGAGGCAGCCTTAAAAACAAATGAGATAATAAGAAAAAAGTCATCATATCTGGAAGGCACTTACGCAGTTCACGGCATTGAAGAGGTCATGGAAAAAAAAGAGACCATAATAGTTATTGATCCTTTCAAAGAGGAAGAGGGAAAGTTTAGAGAGGTTTTCATTGACAGCATTGGCATGGACGTAATCGCAGTAAGCTCCCGTAAGACCTCCTTTCCTACAATTAAGATTCCCTCAATGCCCGGTTATGACGGCTATTTGCAGCTTTTAGCATGCTGGAACCTTCTAGTAGAAGCAGGGATCAAGTTAAGGATCAACCTGGACCAGCCGGTAAGGGCAAGAAAAATAGGTAATGAGCATATTTGACCTCAGCCTCAACCCATTTTCTCTATTCATACCGGAATCAGCATCTGCAATCCTTTCTGCTCTTGACCAATTCATCCAATAGCTCATTCAGGTTAAGGCTTGCAACAGCAATCCTCTCATCAGCAGCCCCATAATATATATAGAGCTTCTCCCCAAAAATGGCAGTGCCTGTTGGAAAGACAACATTATCAACATTGCCTTTGATTTCCCATTTCTTGTCTGGTAAAAAGAGCGGCTCTTTAAGGTGCCCTATCACCTTTGTAGGGTCTTTCTTGTCCAGCAAAGCTGCCCCTGCCCTGTATATCTTTCCCCTGTTCATGTCATCCACTGCATGATAGATCATAAGCCATCCCTTGTCAGTCTCTATCGGCGGGCATCCCCCCCCAATATTCCTGCTTTCATACCAGTACTTTGATTCAAGAATCACGAAATCAGACAGCCTCTTAAAGTACCTTTTCCAGTATTTTAATGTAAGGTCATTAAAATCCTTGAAGTATATTACCTGTATGTCTGGCAGGATTCTGTGTACCAGTGCAAACCTTCCTTTGATCTTTTTAGGGAACAGAAAAGCATCCTTGTCCCATAATAGTGTTGCATCCTTTGCAGCTTTATCCTTGAAGTATGATTCAAAAAGAAAATACCTCTCCTTCAGCTTAAGGACGCAGGTCCTGAATATATCCTCTGCTTTGTCGTATGTTATATTAGGCGATATCACGCCTTTCTTTTCAAAGTTTCTTAAATTCTTGCTTACAGCATATGCTATGCGCACATTCTTTCCGTCATACGCCACATATGTCATGTAATATATTCCGTCAAGAAGGACAATCCTTGGGTCTTCAAGGTTAAGCTCATATTCCGCCTCCTGGCTGAAAAAAGGCTTATCCATCCTTTCCACGACCTTCAAAGGCCCGTCAAGCTTGCAGTATCCTATTGTCGATCGGTTATTCTGGTCCCATGCCCTGTAGAACATGTGCACATAATTCCCTTCCCTTATGCAGGCAGGGTTAAATACCCCCTTATTCTCGAATGCATTTTTAGTAGGCTTCAGTATAATTCCGTGTTTTTTGATAGATACCATTTTATAATATATTCATATACAAATCATTTATAAATTTATTGGAAACTGAATTTTTTAAGAATACAAAGTTCAAGAACAGCTTCATCCATAAAATGAAGGTTGCCATCAAATTTGCGAGCGATGCATTCCCTGACACATATTCAGTGGAGGGTGATGCCCCTTACGGGGAGGGGCCGCTCTTAAAAAAAGGACAGGCTCCGAGCGAGCCGATGGCAACCCCGAAGGATTTTATGGATGAAGCATTCAAGAACGAAAACTATTTAAAAGATTATTATCTAGATAAGGTATAATCATGAAAAAAGGGGTTATAGTGCTATTATTTCTTATTCTTTTTAGTTTGACCAGCTTAGTCTCTGCAGGTGTAATAGACCAGAAGATTAACTCTATTGTGCATTATGCTGAGCAGTACGAACTTGGAAAGATAGATTATCTGCAGCTCATAGTCTACGGGAATACGATTAGGGAAGAGATCAACTCCCAGCTGGGGCAGGAATATCGTGTTGAAGGCGACTGGGTTCACAGGGGCTTTAGCGAGGAGGATGTGAAAAAACTGTTTGGCCAGCCTACTGAGATGACAAGCTGGGTCTGGGTGGTTAATGAGGAGCATGATGAATATGTTGATGAGAAGCTTCCTAAATGGGAGAAACGCCTTTTTGACGGCAGGAAGATCATGATAACATTTAATGCCTGGCCCCAGATAATAAAAAAGCAGGATGGTATAATAAGGTTCTATGAGGTTGATTTCCATATAAGGTTCAAGACACATTACCAGTTTGACCTTGATGGCATGCTTAGCGAGATCAAGAGCAAAGCGGAGCAGTATGTTGAAAATAAGCAGAATGGCCGGAATCTTGCGGAAAAGATAGTCGAGTACGGTGAATTCTTATGGGGTTATCTTGAGCAGAACAATGATGACTGCAAGGACATAATGAAGGAATTCTTCTCTTCTGAGCATAAGCAGGAGCAGCAGAAAAAGGTAAGGCTTACCGTAGATGCCTATGAGGGAAAAAATCTAATCCTTAGGATTAATGTTGAGGCATGCGAAAGCTGTGAGTGGCCTCATGTAAATATGTGGTTTGACATCGATACTATGGGGAGATTTAAGCGTGACGGCCTGAATGCCCTTAAAGGACAGGATAAGCATGAATTATCAGAAGAGCAGACCATAGAGGAGCTGCAGGCTGAACTTGAGGATACCATAGAAGGCCTTATAGGCCTGGTTGAAGAGAGCGATAAGGCAGGCGAGTTCAGGAATCCTGAGAGGATCTCTTCCTCCAGGGCAGCTTTGGAAAAGATAAACATGCTTCTTGATGAGAAGTATTATGGTGATGTAAGGGATAAGAGTGAGGGTTATGAAAAAAGGCTTTCATTCCTTACCGGTTTGCTGGGCAGGTACGGCCAGGTTCAGAAAGAGGCCTTTACCGAAATAAGGTATGAAAACCGCCTTGTCGAGGAATTCGAAGAGATTTCAAATAAGCACTGCAGGCAGGCTGAATTTGAATGCGGCCTTGACGAGGGCTGCCTGGATGGCGAGTGCATAGATGCAAAAGGCGGCCTTGAGGACTGCCATAACATGATCGATGATGATGGTGACGGTATTGCCGACTGCCCTGACCCTGACTGCGCTGCAGAATGCGGCTGGATATGCAAGGACCAATGCCAGGAAGAATGCTGGTCATGCCATGAGAGGGAATGCAGCTCTGAATGCCAGGAGTGCTGGCGATGTAATGATAACGGCGGGAAAAATTGCGATGATTTATGCAGGGATACCTGCTGGAAATGCCAGGAAGAGAAGTGCGAGTCCAAGCCTTTTTGTAAGCCCTGTAAGAAATGCCAGGAAGATGCCCGGGACGAATATGAAGAGCAGAAATGCAACATGCTCTGTGCTGAGGATGAAGACAGCCAGGATTGCGAGAACTGCCAGAATAACCTGAAACAGCGCCAGTGCAGGGATGTCTGCGAGGATTCATGCTGGCAGTGCAAAAGGGAGAACTGCCACGAAACTGGTGAATGTAAGGATTGCTGGGAGT
Organism: Candidatus Woesearchaeota archaeon; assembly: GCA_019323195.1. Lineage (GTDB taxonomy): Archaea > Nanobdellota > Nanobdellia > Woesearchaeales > JACPBV01 > JAHWHQ01. The sequence continues at coordinate 4,342 of JAHWHQ010000001.1, forward strand.
GCGACTGGGATAAGGATGGTAAAAAATGTGAAAGCCGCTGTGAGGGCTGCTGGGAGTGCGAGAACAAAAATTGCAATGAGAAAGAGGTTTGCAGCGAATGCAGGGA
>JAHWHQ010000073.1 GCA_019323195.1 Candidatus Woesearchaeota archaeon
AAAATGTAGGTTAGCAGCCTAAGGTCAAAATCCTATTAAATACAACCTTAAGCTGACAAGAGGGGTCAATTTAAATTTTGTTTCAACAAAATTTATGGCGTTTAGCCCCCCGTCGGGGAACGTCAGCCATCATTTTAAACATTAAGGATTTTGAAACTGCTAACCCGAAGCGTAGCGAGATTTTCAACACAGCCTTTTTTGTCAGAAAGCTTTTTATTGTACAGGCCTTTCTTATCATAAATGCCCAGATCGCTCGATTTTCATATGAAAAAGATAAAAGAAGGTTCTGTAGAGATATTCATACCAGTAGAGAAAAAGATATCCAAAAAGCTTCCTGTTTTCTATAATCCTGTTATGGAGTTTAACAGGGACATGACAGTGCTTCTCCTGCAGCAGTTCCCTCCTATGAATCTTTGCGACCCCCTGGCAGGAACAGGGATAAGGTCTATAAGGTTTGCCAGGGAATTAAAATACAAGTCAATTACAGCTAATGACCTGAGCAAAAGGTCTGTCTCTTTGATTAAGAAGAATATGAGGCTTAACATGGTTAAGTTTGATGTCCATAACAAAGATGCCAATCTGATGATCCTGGAATCTAAAGGGTTTGACTTTATGGATTTAGATGTTTTTGGCTGCCCTAACTTCATGCTTGACAGCTCCATAAACAGGCTTTCAAGGCAGGGCATATTAGCAGTGACAGCAACAGACACCTCTGCCTTGGCAGGCACTTACCCAAAAGCCTGCCTGAGAAAATACTGGGCAGTACCCTTAAGAAACGAGCTGATGCATGAGATAGGATTAAGAATATTAATCCGGAAAATACAATTAATCGCTGCACAGTACAGTAAAGCCCTGACCCCTGTCTTTTCCTACTCCAGGGACCATTACATGAGGGTTTTCTTAAGCTGTGAAAAAAGCAAGGAAAAGACAGATAATCTTCTTAGGCACCACGGTTTTTTTGAAGATGCAGGCCCCTTATGGAAAGGCCCTTTATGGGACCGGAATCTGGTAACAAAAATGCTTAGGAACAATAAAAAAGCTGAAAATGATAAATTTCTATCAGTGATTAAAGAGGAATCCAGTATTGATACAATAGGTTTCTACGACCTTCATAAGCTCGCCAAAAGGTATAAGGTAGAGATACCGAAAAAAGAAGAGCTTATTAAAAGGCTGAAGAAAAAAGGCTATAAGGCCTCTGACACCCATTTCAGCGGGAAGGCAATTAAATCAGACGTTGGATTAGAGAAATTGTTGAAAATAATTCAGTCTTTGAACTAAATATTGTTTTGTCAGCATAAAGGTTCCACTTCTGTCTTTTTTTATCTTCTTTTGTTTTATCTTTTCATCTGGTATGAAACCTAATTTCTTGTATAGATTAATTGCAGGAATATTTTTAATTGCTGCACGGATAAATAAATAATCATATCTTTTCCTATCAATATTCTTTAATGTAATTTTTATCAAATTTGACCCAATCCCTTTCCTTCTATGGTTCTTATTTATGTGAAGTTCTTCAATATAAAAGCATCTTTTAAGTGGATACCTCTTTCTTAAACTCTCCGGAAGAAGTTTATCATAGCTTAATGGCATAGATAAGATAAAACCAATTAAGTTTTCTCCTTCAACAGCAAAGAAACCCTCCCATGAATTAAATACCTCTTTAAGATATTTAGCTTCTTTCTCCATATCAAGGTACTGTTCTAGAATTCCATTAGTAGCTGCTTCTTCATATATCTCCAATAGTTGATTCCAATATTCTTTGAATAAATAATTATCTGCTTTAATTATATCTGCTTCCATGTGCATAAAGAATGAGTTATAATATAAAAAATTTATCCTATAGCCCCGCATTAACTTAGTTGTGCATCAGCCCTTTCCCTTGTTAGGGGTGGGATCATAAATTTAGTTGTGCACTAATGGGGAGGTAATAAAATATGACAAAGTCATATTTTAGCCAATAGCCCTTCTCACATCAGTTATCTCAGCAGAATTAACGCCCCTTATGCCATTAACCTTCTCAGCAACAGGGTCAGGGCTTCCCTTTGATTCATCCATGACAAATATTATCTTCAACGCCTTCAGCCCGAAAGCCACAGGCTCTATCTCTGTTTTTGTCTCTCCCTCTCCTGCAAAATCAGCTATCATCTTCTTTGCTTCTTCCTCTATCTTAGTAAGGTCCGATTCAGGAGACTCAGGCATTATTTTTATGGTTATTACAGCTTTTGCCATTTTAATTAGGGCCGCTGAAATTACATTCAGGGCATGTATACCTGGCAGCAATCTCTCTGCAATGTCTGCACCTTATTATCTTTGCCTTTCCGCATTTTGGGCATTGGAATTCTGTAGATCCCTCTATATTGGTTATTATCGCTTTACACGAACTGCATTTTAATTGTTCTTCTGGCATAAAGGCTTAGGTTTCATATTTCATTTATAAATCTTTGCCTCTCCTGAGGGGTTTTTGTAATCCAGATTTATAATCGTGTCTTTTCTTGCAAAAAAACCCCTACTAACGAAAACTATATATACAGTTCAACGATATTTATTAATATGGAAAAAGAGAACTATGGTATAATTGCAAGGCAGATGGGGGTCTCCTATTTATTCACTATATTGTCCTTCATATTTGGCCCTGTTTTAATCATCCTATTAACCAGAAATTTATCTGTCGCTGAATATGGGGTTTATTCAATATTGGCGGCGACTATCGCTGTATTAAGTGTATTCTTAAATTTAGCCTTAAATGCGTTCATAATCAATAAACTGCCCGGGGAGAATTACTATACCAGGGTTAAAAGTATGGCATCTATCCTTTTTTTTGAATTAATATTTCTCATTACCTTAGTAATAGTCCTATTTATCCCTAAAATAAAAAATTATCTTTTATCCTTCCTGAAATTACAAAATTATAGCTTCGAATTTCAGCTGGTATTGATCATTATTTTCATAAGCATCATTTGTTATATTCTTTTGTATTATCTTGCAGCAAATAAGAAAATAGAACTCCAGTCCTTTCTATCATTTTCCTATAACCGCCTATGGGTAGTGCTGCTTCTTATATTCCTCCTTATATTTAAAAGACTGGATCTTAAGATTGTATTTTCCTTATGGCTCTCTGGTCTTATTATTTCTTTCATAACTATATTATTCTCCCTGAAGAAGGACATCATATTTTTCTTCAAAAAGGTTAAAAGCATTAGTTCAAAAACCATAAAAAATGCCCTCATCTTCAGTTCCCCCTTAATTCCTGCTTCTGCATGTGGGTGGGTGATAGTATTTGCAGACAGATACATGATAAATTACCTGAAAAATAGCGCCTTAACTGGGATATATTCTCTTTCCTATTCACTTGTAACGCTGATATTAAGTTTTTCAATGATTATTTCCAATGTACTCCACCCCTATATCTCAAAAGCATGGAGCGATAAAAAAGGCCACCAGATACTTTTTAACGCCATGCTTAAATACAATATAATCATAATATTCCCTGCAAGCATAGGGTTATTCATCTTAAGGAAACAGATAATAACCCTTATCTCAGGGACGGATTACCTTTTGGGCTCGACAGCGATGGCAATTCTTATTTTATTCCCCTTTTTTTCTTTCTTAACAGATTTATATTCCAAGAATCTTGCTCTTAGGGATAAGACAAAACTGATTGCCTCCATATATATATGTGGTGCTCTTTTGAATATAATACTTAATTATTTCCTAATAATAAAGTATGGGATCAACGGGGCCGCCATTTCAACAATAATATCCTATCTGCTTGTATTCTTATCCTTCCATTTGGCAACAAAGAAACAATTCTCTTGGGATTATAGGTTCCTCAAAATAAAAAGAATAGCCTTATCGTCTATTCTGATGGGAACGGTTGTATATTTAGTAAATCCTCAGATATATGCGACAAAGATACTAACAATTGTTCTTGGTGTTATCATATATGCCGTTCTGTTGTTTGCATTGGGCGTCTTCGTAAAGGATGAGTACACAATTATGAAAGGCTTTTTGCCTAAAATAAGAAAAATTTGAATAAACTTGGCCGGTAACAAAAATGTTGGAGATAAAAGATACAGCTGAATACAGGTCTGATAAGGTTTTAACCTTTAAACAGGCTATCGGGATAATACATAAAATAAAAAGCCAGGGTAAAAAGGTAGGCCTGTGCCATGGGGGGTTTGATCTGCTTCATCCCGGCCATATAAAGCATTTTGAATCCGCTAAGAAACTGTGCGATATATTGGTGGTTTCCATAACATCAGACAGGTTCATAAAAAAGAGAAAAGGCCTTGGAAGGCCTATATTCCACCAGCAGCTAAGGGCATATTCCATCGCTTGCATAAGATTTGTTGATTTTGTTGTTATAAGCGACTTTAACCTTGGGATAAATACGATAAAGAGCTTAAAGCCTTCTTACTATATCAAAGGTCCGGATTACATCGATAAGGACCACCGGGAAATCCACGCCGAGAAAGAAACAGTTAAATCTGTAGGTGGGGAAATAAAATACACAAACGACCCAAAACTTTCAACAACTAAGATTATTCATTACATTAGGGAGATTCTATGACTCTGTTGTTCTCTAAAATAGGTTCATCTCCTCTATCAAAAGATGGCCCCTTAATTGCCCCTATTGTTCATCCTCTCTTAGGGCTATTGACATGAAGTGGCCGAAGATAGCATGGATGTCCTCTGAAATTTCATAAGAATCGCATTTAATATGTGCAGAATGGTCTGCAAGTTCTTTAAGTTTTCCCCCATCCAGCCCCGATATTCCTATTATAAGCATCCCTTTCTTTTTTGCATACTCCAATGCCTTTATTATATTGGGGCTGTTTCCGGAAGATGAGATCAAGATTAATATATCCTTAGGAGAAGCTAAATTGATTAATTGTTGTTTAAATGCCTCATCATAGCTTTCATCATTGGATATTGCTGTCATGTATCCGATATTGCTCGAGAGGCATATGGCCTTATACCTGTTAAAATTACTTTTCCATTCTTTATTGGCTCCCTTGGAAAAGTCGCATACATAATGCATAGCAATGGAAGAGCTGCCGCCGTTTCCTGCAACAAATATCTTCTGATTGTTCTTTACAGAGTTTTTCAGAATCCCAATTATCTTATCGTCAAATTCAAACAAATCAAGGGCTTCCTTGACTCTTGATTTATATTCATCCCATTCCATTTTCATAAAGTTTTTTTATAAAATCCAGCAGTTTATCCCTGGTTATACTTTCCTTGTTGCCTATAGTATTGGCTGCTATTCCTCCTGCACAATTGGCAATAAATGGGATAAGGTCATTGTCCGCTTCCATGTAAACAAACAGGGAAGCAATGGCAAACAGGGCATCCCCTGCTCCAACAACATCCTTCACAGAACCTATAAGTGCAGGAGAGTTAAAAAACACCCCTTTATGCACATAGACAGACCCTTTATTTCCAAGTGTAACAAGAAATCTGTCCATTTGGAATCTGTTCCTCGCTTCACTGATAGCAGAATCCACGTCATCAAATCTCATTTGCAAGGGCAGCCTTAACTCATCAGTATTCATAGAGACAAAATCAAACCCCTTATACAGATTAAAGTAGTTATATCCAATATTTGCGCTGTTCAATTGCGAATTCAAGGCCAAAAAATTAGACTTCTCTTCAAGTTTTCTCCGAATTTCATCATTAATGAAGCCATGGCCAAAATCACTTACCACAACGAGATTATATTTAGGAAGCTCCTCTTCCAGATATCTCAATATCTGCTCAGTTAGTTCCTGAAGTATGGGTCTGTCCATTGTATACTCAATTTTGAACAGCTTATTCCTCCTGTAATTATCGATGATTCTTTTCTTTATTGTAGTTGGGGAATTTTCCTTCAGGAACATCTTAACCTTCACATTCTTGCTTAAGGAGCTGTTAATAAAATCGATCATGGAATTTCTATCGCCGATTAGCGTGACTAATTTAACCTCCTTAACGAAATCGCTTATATGATTAGCCACAGCCAAAACCCCCCCAGGATAAACCTCCTCATTTACATACTCCACAGAAAGTATGGGGTCTTTCATCGCCCTCCCTTTCGGGTTAACAAAAAGATAATAGTCTATTATAGTATCCCCTACAACAAGAACATTAAGTTCCTTTAGTTCGTCTAGGTTCTTCTCTATTTTTCCAAGGTCAAACCTGCTTTTTATTGTCTTTATGTACTCCTTTATTTCATTCATTCTCGACATCAAATAGAAGGATATTTCCTTATTTAAAAGTTTACCTTTAGGATAATAGTTGCCTGTTTTCCTTTAGGAATTTTGAGCCTATCCTGGAGGGGAACCCATAAAAAGGGCAGTTCTTTTTAAAAAGCGATTTGAATTTTTTTTGTAAATCTTCATCCTCTTTTTTCGTCTTCCATGACCCTTCCAGCCTTTTATTCATCTCTGTAATGATATCCGTTATCTCATTAGGGGTGTTGTCCACTAATCTTATTTTTGATCTTTCATATTGCTTGCTTAGACTAAAAGAATGGATTCCTGCCGCACATACCTCCCTCTCTGAAAGAAACCTCCCCTTATCAATAGACCATATTTTCTTCATTATAAAAAGGTCTGACTTAGAACATGGAAAATGCGCTGATGGCGCCTTATTAACAAATATAAGTGGTCTATTGAAGATTCTGGCAACCATATTTATCCCGCATCCGTCGCCGACAAAAAACCTGCATTTTGCTGGAAGATAAATATCCCCGAAATCTGTCCTATACTCGCTTGCATAGTCAATAATCCTTGGGTTATTCAGGTGCGGAAGTTTTTTCTCAACTATGTGCCCCATACGTATAGCAAACCCTCCTCTTGAAGCTACATACTTCATGGCCTTCACAGCATTATTTATATCCCAATCTCTATAGTTATGGCCGCTGCAGTTGGTCTTAAGGGCATTTTTAAGATAAGCGGAATCCCTTGCATGAAAACAGACAAACCAGTCCTTTTCAGTTATGCCCATTTTCTTAAGAAGCTCTTTTCCTTTTTTTTCCTCGGCTTCTGTAAATTTAAGGGAGGGATTGCCATGATTGAACTCAAGATACTCATTTTTATTAAAGTACAGGTCCTTAAATAATCCCATCCGGTTTAAAATAGAATAATTGCCATAAAAAGTCTGAAATATTACATTCGAAAATAGATAATGAGGTATCTCCACGATTTTAATTTCCCTTTTAAACATCTCCAGAAGCTGCCTATTGCATGGTTTATCTCCTGTAATCCCTATATACCTTATCCTCTTTTTTCTCCTCTTTAGATTTAACCTCCTTAAGAATACTTCCATCTTCCCGGCTAGATGGCCGATGCGCAAGTCGTCAACAGCAACAAAAATTACGCCAAAGATGGCCCTTATAACGAACAGAATTAAAGCTGCAGGGATGAGAAACAGATTCATAAAGAGGTAATAGGAATATCTAAATATATTTTTTATATTCATTTTAGTATAATTTATTAGGCCTTATGTATATATTCAAGCGGTTCTGATGAAATAACGTTCCAATTATCATTTACCCACCCAATAACCTCATCTAAACCTTTATCAATTTCAATTTTAGGCTCCCACTTAAACTCTTTTTTTGCCTTACTAGAATCCAGTATATAAGCATCATCAAGCCCAAGCCTTGTTGGAACATTCTCTACTGCTGAATCAAAGCCCACTTTCATTTTTTTGCAGATCATTCCTACAATATCCCTTACAGAGATAAGGTTATTGGTTGACAGATGGTATACTTCTCCGGGTTTTGCCTTTTCCATGATATTTAGTGTTGCAGAGCTTACATCATCCATATGTATGAATGCCCTTCTGGCTTCACCTCCTCCGTGTAGGGGTATTTTTATTCCTTTCTTGATATATACTATTGAACGCGGGATTATCTTAAAAAACTGCTGCCCAGGACCATAAACATTGGCTGCCCTTGTAAAGACAGCAGGAAAATTAAAGGTTTTTACCATAAGCTGTATAAACGTATCAGCAGCAGCCCGTGAAGCTGCATAAGGGGTGCTTGGATGGAATGGGAAATCTTCCTTGACCATTCCACTGCAGCTTCCGTAAACCTCCGGTGTAGAGATATGGACATACTTTTTAAGGTATTTCCTTTCTTTCAGACTATTAATTAGCTCAACTGTAGAAAGAACATTAGTTCTATACCAGTGCTCCGGATGCTCCCAGCTTTGCCCGACCATGCTTTGTGAAGCAAAATTGACAATATAAGGTGGCTCTTCCTTATCCAAAATATCCAGAATCCTTCCCATGTCCTTATTAAGGTCGAGCTGGTGAAATTCAAATTCTGATAAACTGCCCCTCTTGTAAGGTAGGTAAATGTCCTTCTTCTCTGGAGACCGGCTCATGCCTATGGCAGCATATTTAGTTTTATCTAAAAGAAAATCTATAAAATGGCTTCCTGAAAAAGAATTGCTTCCTATAACTGCTACTTTTTCCATAATTAGGTAAAACCTCAAATATTTGTTCTGCTTCCCCTGTCTCTAATTCCGGTCGGATATTTCAGTCTTATCAGCATATTCTGATGATACGCTTTCTTTATCCGTAGGTTCATCCCATACATTACAATTTTGGCATATATCTATATCTGATTTTTTCCGGTTCAAATGCAGTTCCCGTTTTTGATTTAAAAGCTTTGATTTCCATAATTCTTCAATGGAACTTGATTCCACATTACCTACTGGATGCTTATTTTTAAAATCAACGTTACAAAGTGGAACATCTCCATTGGAAAAAATTACCATCAATGACCAAAGTGCAACACAAGGCAGATTTGGCTCAAAGCTTTGCGCAATAGGTTTAAAATTATCCAATTGCCCCCCCCAATTAAAGATGTTATGGTAGTATACCCTGTCATTTTCTGATACCTTCTTGGACCAATGTTCCTTAAATTCAGGCCATTCACTAAAATTACTTTTTTGGCGGATCATACGGATCCAAATTTTTGTTTCAGGTCTGATCCTGTTGCGCAGTTCTATGAATCTCAGCGCATTTTTAATGACTTCATCAAATTTAAGGCCCACCCTGATATTCTCATAAGTCTCTTTATATAAGCTGTCTATAGAAAGTATTACCAAATCTATTCCTGCATTTAATAATTCCTTTGATTTAGATTCCGTGAGAAGAGACACGTTTGTGCTGATAGCGATATCCTTGACATGCCCTTTTTTCAGCATTGCTACGCGGTCAGCTAATTTCTTGTCCAGTAAAGGTTCACCATCCCTATACAAACTGACCCTTTTTATTTGGTTAGCATGTTTAATTATCTCATCAGCAATTTTTTTAAATAGTTGGTCTGAAATTGGCTCTGGCTTTCTTCCCCAGTCCTTTGTCGGGCACATGGGGCATCTTGCATTACAAGCCTTAAGTGTTTCTATCTCTAGATATCTTGGAAATTTTAATAAATCCTCATAACTTTCACTATTACTAATCCTTTTGGTTAAATATTCTTCTAATTTGATGTTGCCCTTCATTTTGATATTATTTTTAAATACCTAAGACTCTAAACCAGTACTCCTCCTTGTTTTTACCCGCCATTGCTGCAGTTCTTCTAAAGTTATTCCATTCATCTCGGCAATTATGGGCCACTTATTCTTATCTTTAAAGTTTATTCTATCCCATTCGAATGCCCTAAGAATCTGCAGTTCCTGGGGAGTAAATTCATTTGTTGTTATTAATGCTTTTCCATATCCTTTAAAATCTAGATTAGTAAATCCAAAATTTTTTGTTAGTAAATTATCCCTCTTAGCAATCTCGTAAAGTTCAGTCTTAGGAAGAGGTGTTGCTATGCTGAAAGAAACATAATCTAAAGCAAGTTCCTCAGCAAAATGAATTGTTTTCCTTATTTGTTCCCATTTTTCGCCAGGAATTCCAAGAACAAACATCGCAGTTACGATAATACCCAGTGAACGTGCTTTATTGACTGCCTTCCAGACCGTATCAAGTTTTCTATAGGGTTTTTTCATCAACTCTAAAACTTCTTCACACCCAGATTCAATTGCAATTGCAATCTGATAACAGCCGCTTTCTTTTGCAAGTTCTAGAATTTCATCATCTAATGCATAGACAGCGACATTTGGCGATTTCCATTTAAAAAAATATTTTTTCCTTAGTTCTATTAAGCCAAGCAGTATTTTTTTCATTCTTGTTCTGTTTAAGTAGATATTATCATCTAAGAAAATAATTTCTTTTATTTTATATTTTTCCAGAAGCCATTCAACCTCTTTCAATACATTTTCTGCTGATCTGAATCTAATCTTTGGTCCGTTTATTGCTTTGCTGCTGCAAAAAATACAATTAAAAGGGCATCCTCTTGATGTTATGGTAAATGCGTAAGGAAAGTTTTGAGGGTATATAAAGTAACTATATTTATTTCCTTTATTTGCATAGGCATAAAAATCCAAATCACTATAATCTGGAAAAGGCAGTGCGTCTAAATCTTGAATATAGTTTAATACCTTTTGAACAATAACTTCTTTGTCTTTTTTATAAGCCAAACCGTCTATATCTTCAATTGAAAAATTTTTGTTTTCCAGGTATTTTAATAATCTTGGAAATCTGAATTCTCCCTCTCCCATAATAGCATAATCGATATTATCATCGCTCATAATCATCCGTGGCAATAATGTTGGATAGATGCCACCTACGATTACTGTTATTTCTTG
>JAHWHQ010000074.1 GCA_019323195.1 Candidatus Woesearchaeota archaeon
GTTTGACAGAGTCAAACACTTCACCAAACATACACCATCATCTTTATTATGGTTGAGTTGTAGTTCACGAATCTTACGATCTTGATAACATTGTCAGGGTCTTCGGCTGTGTAGTCCTTGCCTATCCACTCTACCCCTTTTATGCTGATTGTGTTGTTGTCCTTATCCTCAAAAAAGACATAATAGTCGTGTGCTGTCGAGAGCAGCTTTCTTGATTCTGGGTAGGACAATGCCTTGAAGCTCTCTACCTTGTCAGGGTCCAGCTCCATATTGCCGTCAGTAAGGCCTATAAGCGTCACGTCACCCGCCGTCCATCCCGGAGGGTATCCTTCGGAGACAAGATAGCTGGATATGAGCTTGCTTTCCAGGAGGAGGTTGTCGATCTCCCTGTTCTCAGGGTTTATGTTGTTGATGCTGTACCTGAAAAAAAATAAAAGGGCAGTGAGGAAGATTACCGCAGCTATCATAAGGTCAATGCTCCATATCTGGGATCTTTTAGTTAAGGTAGATAGTGCCATTTGTTTTTCTTATCGTGTTTGCCCCTACTGTTACATTTCCTACAACGACAGGGATCACCCTCCAGAAATCCTGGTTTTCTGTATGGAGTATGACCTCGTTGCCTACGATGAATATATCATAATCCTTGTTAGCCAGCTTGCCTGGAAGGATGAACCCCCTTGAATAGCCGTCCTGCACCCTTGCTGCAAGATTGACCTCCTTCTGCACCTTGGTGACGATGTCCTCACCGATTATTATCTCCTTGTTCCTAAGCGTGTCATGCGTATTCCCTGCTATGACACCGGAGATTATAGCAAATAAGAAAAGAAGGAAGCCGACAAGGATCATAAATTCCATGGCCACCTGGCCTTTTATGTTCCGTTTATCCATACATACCCCTCTCTGGCTTCTATTATTATGTAATGGAGGCCGTAGGAGCTGGTGATATTTCCCTTCAGCGGGACAAAAGAGCTGTAGAACATATCCGCAGTCCCCCCCTCGGTCTTTACCCTGAAGTTGATCTCGTTGCTCGTTATGTTGATTGACTCAATACCCTTCGGGATAAAGGCCTTGACAGTTGTCCTGGACGGCTGGCCGAAATAGTACATGGACTCTGCCTTGTCTATGAGCTCTTTTCCCATCCTGTCTATCTGGTTGGTGTTTATGGTATTCTCCACGCCTTTTGAATAATAGTTGGACATCACGAGAAGGAAGATGACGATCACTGTGGTAAGCCCTATAAGTATCATATACTCTAATGCAACCTGCCCTCTTTTTTTCATATTTAGGCTTAATATTGAAAAGCTTGTATTTAAATTTAATTGATTTTTGGGAGAAGATAGTATCTTTTTTTGGATTTACAGAAACACTATAACTCCAGTTTCACAGTTTTTTATCAAGCAGATTAGATTTTACACTATCTCTGTCCTTTTGGTTACCATTTAAAAATTAATACATAGATTTAAAAAATAAATTGATAGTTTGGGTAATATTAAAGTATTTATATGTGAAAATTCAGGTAATCATAGCGGGGTGGAAGCAATTCTATGAAAAAGCATTCAAAAGGAAAAAAACATCCGGCCAGGAAAAAACATTCAGCTGTAAAGAAGAGTTCTCCTAATAAGCATTCTCATGTTAAAAAGGATTCTTCTGTCAGGAAAAAGCCTGTTGTAAGGAAGGGTCCTGTTATAAAACATGATTCCCGTTTGAAGAAAGATTCTCCTGTCAGGAAAGAGCCTGTTGTCAGGAGGGATTCTGCTATTAAACATGATTCCCATGTGAAGAACGATTCTGGTGTGGATAAAGATTCTCCTGTCAGGAAAGAGCCTGTTGTCAGGAAGGATCCTGCTGTTAAACATGATTCCCCTTTGAAGCGGCATTCTCCTTTTAAGATGCGTTATGATGCGAAGGTCGGCCCAAGCGGCTTTTTCGGCAGGCTGCTTATCATCTTTATAATGATGATGGTGACTGGAATTTATATGATGGTCGTATTTAACCAGGTTTTTGTCAGGATCAGCGAATCTCAATACTGGGTCTTATATGTTATCCTTGGCTTCTTGTCATTAGGCCTGATAATATTTTTCATCCAGTTTGTCCTATACAGCAAGAAGGTGGGGGATGAAAGGAGGAAGAAGAAGCTGGAGAAAAAAGAGGGGCAGGAAAATAAAGAGACAAAGCCCGGCTTTTTCTCAAGGCTGTTCAGGAGAAAGGAAAAGAAAGCAACTGAAGAGACGAAGCCAGCCTTGCTGAATACCCGTGCGATCAAGGACCTCCCGAAAAGCCTTAAGATAGAGGTCGGGAGGTATGAGACAGGCATCGATGTCCTCTATAGGATAATAGGGATAAAGAAGAGGGTTAAGCTGTCTTCTGTAGCTAAGTACTTTAATATCAGCAGGAAGAAGGCAGAGGAGCTTGCCACTATACTGCAGGAGCACGGCATGGCAGAGATCCATTATCCTTCCATAGGAGGGGCTGAGATCCTGGAAAAGAAGGATGCGGAAAAGAAGGATATAGGAAAGAA
>JAHWHQ010000075.1 GCA_019323195.1 Candidatus Woesearchaeota archaeon
ATGTACCTTACATAGTCATCCTGTGATGCATATACCTTGTTCCATGAGGCCGCAGCAGCCCCGCTCGGCGTATTTATCCACCCTGCCTGTATATAGCCGTTTGCATCAGTCCTTACTATCCTGTTAGCCTCGTTGTTCCTTGCCGTATGGACATGCAGGCCGTCGGCAGTGTCAGCATTTCCTGCGCTTGCCGCATATCCCACGCTCATTGAATTATACGTTCCTGCAGGATTGCTTACAGCATCATCCATAGCATCACCGCCGTCGCATAATTCAGCCGACCCCGTAATAGCGCTGCATAATGCAGACCCTCCGCTTGTTAATGTAACTGCCCTGTCGCTTCCTGTATTTCCGGTGGTTCCCAGCGTTTGTATCTCGTTTGATGTACTGGCATCTGCATCATCCACTGCATCAGTGCCGTCGCATAGTCCGGAACCGCCTGTTATAGTTTCGCAGTTTAGCTCCCCCTCGTTGACAGCTATAGCATCAGCTGAAACATCAATTCCGTTCCCTTCTCCAACATTTAATGTTATGCTCCCGCTGCTTCCTCCTCCTGTAAGCCCTGTTCCTGCTATAACATCTGTTATATCCCCTCCGCTGTCACTATCATCCTGGCATATTACTGTCCCGTCCAGGGCAATAGCCCTTATGCTCTGCCCCTCTGGACAGGATCCAGTAACCCTTCTTTGAATTGCATTCTCATCTATCTCTCCAACCCCCAGTCCGTCCCCTATCTCAGCGCTTCCTATGCAGTCTGTGCAGCTTAGCTCATTGGCTGTCCCTGCTGTAAGCCCTGCTGCAGTTCCAGTAAGCCCGGACCCAGAGCCTGAAAAAGAGCCTGCGCTTAGGCTTCCGCTGAAATAAGCGTTTCTCCATCTTAGTGTTGAAGACCCCAGGTCAAAAGCCCCGTCAGATGCAGGAAGGTTATCCCCCTCGATGCTCACAGCCGAAGTTGGTATTATCTCCCCTGTGTCAAGCAGCAGTTGGTTTGTGACTCGCAGGTTGCCGTTTACCTGCATCCCTGCAAAGCTTGGGGAAGCGCTTGTCCTGACATCCTGGTCCATGTCATATCCGTCAACCTTATCGACATCCTGGCTTCCTATGTTGGCTGTTGTAATGTCATCGGTAGAATCTGTATCCAGGCTGGCTGGCTTGCTGTTTACATTACCCCATTCCACATTATTGGCAGTTCCTGCAGTATTTGCATAATTGACGCTCTGGCTTCCTATGTTGGCTGTTGTAATGTCATCGGTAGAGTCTGTATCCAGGCTGGCTGGCTTGTTGTTTACATTTCCCCAATCTAGATAATCCCCGCATACAACATCCCCTTCTGCATCGGTTGTAAGCAGGTTGCATGACTGGAAATCCTCCACCCTCACCGTACCTTTTACATCAAGAGCTGCCTGCGGCTCTGTTGTCCCTATTCCTACATTGCCTATGTTATCTATTACTAATCTCGCAGCAGTGGCGGTCTCATCAGAAATAACGAAGCTATCTCCACCTCCGTAAATACCTGCATTTCCAGTGATCATCATATTATAATGTCTAGCATCGTTCTTTAATGTAAAGAAAACGAGGCTATCAGCCCCTGTTGATTCAGACCTAATAATATTATTATCCACTGATTGTACATGTAATGATGTTTCCGGCTCTGTTGTCCCAATTCCAACATTGCCTCCATTGAAATAGGTCTCTCCTGCAGCGCTCAGCATTATGGATTGAGTCCCAGCCTCATCCCACATCCGCACCCGTGCTCCTGCACCGGTTGGAAAAGTAATTGCAAAGCTTGCTGATGTAGTGGCCGGATGCACACCAAATCCAGCGCCAAGAACAGACAGCTTTGTCCATGGGGTAGTCGTCCCAATCCCCACATTACCGTCACCTAAGATGGTCAGTAGCTCCTCCCCTCCTTCCATATTCTCAATATGCAGCGACTCTATATCTGATTCAGAATAAAGCCTGAATTTGCTCGTATCAGACGCCTCCAGTACAATTTCCGCATCACCGACAATGTCATAGATGTGCAGGTCGCTTTCAGGCTCTGCCTCCCCTATCCCGACCTTTCCCTTCTCGATTGTAACTGTATTCTCATCTCCTATGTAGAAATAAAGCCTGTCTTCACCCCTTCCGTATGTCATAAAATCCCCGTTATCAAAGCTTATTAAAGGGTCTGTCCCCAGGTGCCCTATGTAGTAATCAGCAACCCCGAACGCAATTACAGACTGAGGCGTAGACATAAACTCCAGGGGGCTGTTTATCCCGTCCTTTCCTATCCTCATCTTTTCTGCAAACAGCGTACCCTTTGTTACATGAAGATTGTCGGTCAGGTTTAATTCCCCGTATTTTGCTACGATATTCCCTGCAGCTATAGGGGCAGCGGTCACAGCCAGGCACAATGCGATAATTGCAGAAAGCCTGATTCCCCTTGCCAGGTTTTCCCTGTTTGATGAAAGCCTTAGGGCTCTCGCTATCTTCATGTTTAGGATGGATGAATATAACAGTGCTGTTATCCTCAGAAAGCCTTCCATTGGACCTCTCTTTTCTGTCTCTTCCCTTGCTCTTGTCTTTTCTTTTAAGCTTATACTGTTCATTTAAATCCCTCCTTTTTTAATATAGCATCTTAAATCTATTCAATCTCATTTTCCCGAAGTTTTCCTACCAGGCATAAACCTCCGCTTGAGTTTATGTAGGAAACGATCCTGCCATCAGTATCCTTGATTATAAACGACCCGTCGCTTGGGTTGTCGCAGTTTTCATGATTCCCCTCGCATTCAGAATCCTCTATGCATAAATTTCCGTCATAATCGATATAAGCGCCCGCCTCCCCCTCTTCATCCTCAATTATGAACCCTCCTATGTCAGGTACAGCGCATGTTTCAGCCGCACTGCAGCCCCCTTTCAGGACTATGTCTCCTGTACTCAGGAAGAAAGCAACATTGTTCCCGTCCATGTCTTTTAAGGTAAAAGGCCCTATAACAACAGCGCTGTTCTCCTTTATCCCGTTGACAAAGATCTTCATTTCCCCGTCATATGTCGCGATAACATGGTACCATTCATCGTTCATCCATACATCTGTCGCAGAATCTACCTTGCTTTCATCATATTCAAATACCATCTTTCCGTTTTCCATGTATATCCTGTAATTATCCTCTTCGATAAAGCTCACATACCCGCTGCTTCCGTCATATTCCTCGTCAGGCTTGAACATGAACTCTATGCTTAATATGTCAAGGTCCAGGCTTCCTTCATCCTCAACATCAACATAGTCATCCACACCATCAAAGCTAAGGGCCTTCCCATAGAACCCTTCAGCATAACCTGCCCCATGGATTTCTCCATCATTCCCGTAATAGCTGAAATCCTTGGCATGCGTCCCGTCTTCACCCCATGCAGCAATATTGTCAAAATCCAGCATTAGGACAAGGTTATTTATATAGAATGTGCTGTCAGTGCCGTTCCAGTCCCAGATAAACCTTTCCAGGTTTTCCTCCCATATGGTTGCATTTGTCTCTACTATAGGATCGTTTGTTATCTTTCCGTCGTAAGGCGTTGGAAGTGAAAATCCGATCAAAGGATCATCCTCATCCATCCCAGCCCCAGGGTCCATCACTATCTCCTCATCTTCATCCAGCTTTATCTTGTCTGAAGACGCAGTAAGGATCCTTGTCTCTGCATCATAGCTCAGGCTTACCCCTCCGAACGTAGTTCCTACATCCTCAAATGTAAGGTATGATTTATAGGCCCCATCTGTGTATAGCTTGACGAACTGCGAATTGGTTATGAAATTCCTGCTCAGGTTGAAGCTGTTTGCCTGGTCATAATTCTCAGGGATATGGCTTTTCCAGATAAACTGTATCTCCTTCTCCCCACCCTCATTCCTCAGGCCGTAGATTATCTTTTTTCCTTGGTTCGTGGATTGTTTTCTTATCAGGATATCCTCTATATTTTCCCTGTCCATCCTGTATTCCCTGCTGTTGACAAGCAGGAAGTCCTCAACCTCTATCCCCAGGTTAAGGAACTTGATCTCAGACCCGTCTATGACATTAAAATCATCCTTGACGAATTTCTGCTTAAATATGTCATCAGAATACTTTATATCCTTGGAATACTTATATTCAGCAGGCAGGCTTATCAGCAGCAGGACCAGCGCTATAATCATGATTATCCCAAGAATCTCCAGACTAGCCTTACGGTAATTTTCCCCTCTTTTTTTAATCATCTTTCCCAATTACGCTTATTTTCTTCATTTTACCATTTATCCTATTTATATCTTTCTAATTCTTTAGCTTCATCCATAAAATGAAGGTTGCCATCCATTTTGTGAGCGATGCATTCCCTAACACATCCTTAGCGGAGGGTGATGCCCCTTACGGGGAGGGGCCGCTCTTAAAAAAATGACAGGCTCCGAGCGAGCCGATGGCAACCCCGAAGGATTTTATGGATGAAGCCTAATTCTTTCCGTTAGTATACCTTGACAGCATCTCAAAAATATCACCTTTCTTCTCCTTTGATGCCCCTTCCGCCTGTCCTGCTTTCTGGTTCTCTTTCTGGTTCATATAGCCTTCCTGTGCATTATAAGCCTCTTGCTTTTTTTCTTCACCAAAGCCCTTTTTTTGCAAAACATCCGCTTTTTTCTCCTGCATGTTCATTTTTTCCTGCCCTGCCTTCTTATTTGTCTTAGTGGGAGCATAAGCCTTTGTGGCTGTATATCCTCTTTGAGGAGGATAACCTCTTCTGGGAGCATAACCACTGAAAGCTGTATAACCCCTGGCAGGAGCATGACCCCCTGTTTTACCAGCAAAATCCCTTCCAGGATATTGCCTTATCCTTTGCTGCGGCTGTAAAACTGCCCTTCTTCTGTATGCAGGGGGCAGGTTATAATGTCTCGAAGCAGGGTATGTTCCTGCTGTCCTCTTCTCCTCAGGATGCTCCACGCCTGCATTTTTCATTGACCTTAATATATTGAATATCTTATTCCTGTATATGAGGAATATTATAAATGCAAGGAGAGCAAAGATGAATAATGCAGTCCCTGCCCATATAAGCCCTCTAGCCATCGTTCTTTCGACAGGCGTGAACAGCTCTGGCGCTGTACCTCCTGCCCTCTTGTCCGAGACCATCGGGTTGGTCCCTCCCTTGTATTCGTCTATGTTCTTGATCCCGTCATTGTCAGGGTCTTCATCAGCATCGCTCACGTCATACCTCAGGCTGTTCCTTTTCTCCCATATGTCAGGCATCCCGTCATTATCATAGTCAAAAGGGAACTTGTCTTTAGAATCCTCGATGCCGTCAAGGTCAGAATCCTTTGTCTCTGCTGAAGCCCTCTTTACTATGAATATGGCTGATACTAATAAGAACAGCATTACCATGACTAGGATCCTATCGCTTCTCTTCATTTTTCTCCAGTTCCTTTTTCATGTAAAGCTCTATCTTCTTTGAAAGCATTATTGCATTCTCCTCGCAATACCTCTTATAATTATCATAAATCTTAGAATCGATGCTTAAGGTAACCTTCTTCTTGGCCATTACAGTCCTTATTTATTTACCCCTATTTAAATATTTCTATGTATGTACATATACATCCATGTATGTATGGGTTTATTTAGGGCTTTTTATGCCTTTTAGATTAGATAAACGGAAAAATGATGCAGAAATAGATATTTGAAACAATCATGCGCTCTTGCCGTTAAAGTTCATTCCACCACAAAAAATAATCAGAAATATATCCTGAATATCTCCTCTTAAGAGCTTGTTTCTGTCCTACAAAAAATGCCTCAAATCACCCATAGCATAAGGTTCCCTACAAATAAGCTTACGATAAAAGCTATCAGGAAGCTTGGGACAAAAGGGATGCCTTCCTTCACAAGCACCTTCCTGATCTTCTTCTTCCTGTATAGTTCAACAAGTTTCCTTATCTGTTTCTTCTCTATGCCCAGGTCTTTAGGCCCGCAGATATATTCTCCCTTATGTCTTATCTCCTTTACGATCCAGTCACCTTCAGTCAGTCTGTCCGGCTTTACCTCCTTGATCATGCATGTTTTTTCTATGGCTTTTACAAATATCCACAGGTAAAATGTCAGGAGAACTATCAGCAGAAGGGCAAGGAAAAATGAGCTGAAGACGCTTCCTGTTGTAGATATGAACAGGACGATCATCAGGACAGCAAAGGCAAAGATATAGATCCTAAATCTTATTATATTAGCGCTGTGCGATATCCTCCTGAACTCCCTTAAAAAATTCCGTCTGTTCCTGAAAGCCAATATCAGGCTCCACATCAGGCCGTATATCGCCCCTATCAATAACGCATTTATCAGGAAGCTTATCAGGAACGGAAACCCTGTAATCCTTACATTAAGTCCCATAAGAGCCCCGATTCCCATCAGGACCTTGCTGTCCCCTCCTCCCCACTGTCCTGCATAGAACATCACTAAGGCTATTATCAGGAAGAGGAGCAGTCCTGCAAGGCTATTGATGATAAACCAGTAGTCTGAGTATATAAAGGCAAAAAGCAGGTTAAGCCCCACTCCTGTGATGATAAGCCCATAGCTAAGCCAGTCAGGGACCTCTCTTGTTCTTATGTCAGTTACCGAAGCTGTTATAAGCCCTAATAGGGTTACAACCACCAAAATGATCATATAAACCATCTTATCAATATTAAAAACAAGAAACTTTTAAAAAATCTTTGATTTTTTAAGCGGTTTTGGAAACTATATGAAAATAAATTAATTTTCGTATTTAATAAAAATGAAGTTAATTTCTTTTCATAATAAGCAAATGAATTTTGGATGGTTGAAAGCTCCGATTATTAAATTAGGCTGGCAGAAATCCCCTGCGTTTACGTAAGGGGATGAATGCCAGTCTTATTTCCTAAAAATTTACATCAAAATATCAGCCCCGAACAATCCCCACCCTTTAGGGTTGGGGTAGGGGCTGATGTAAATTTTTTTGAAATTCATTTGCTACAACTAAAAAACAGAAAAGGCAGGGGGTTGTATAACTTCTTAGCTCTGGAGTTATCTATCAAGAGGATTTCCTGAAGGCTGTTTTAAAGATTCACCTCTGGAAGCATATCTTTTCTTGGGAGATATCTATCTTATCACAGACCAGTCTATGCAAACCAGCAGCAACAGCAGTATTAAGATTATCTCTATTATCGCTGCTATCAGCGGCTCTTCAATATCCGGACTGAGAATTTTTTACCTCCTTCTGTGTGGAAGGTTTTGTTTTTGTTCTCTCCCAAGCTTC
>JAHWHQ010000076.1 GCA_019323195.1 Candidatus Woesearchaeota archaeon
AGCGGCTCTTCAATATCCGGACTGAGAATTTTTTACCTCCTTCTGTGTGGAAGGTTTTGTTTTTGTTCTCTCCCAAGCTTCTCAGGAGGAAGCCTACTGTGTCGGTCTCTTCTATTGTGTTTTTCATTTTTTAACATCCACGTAATCATCATACCCGTTTAAAAGCCTGAAAAGGCATCTGTTGAATATTACTATCGCTTCATCTTTGGTGATATCCTTAAGCTCAAATCCTATCACCTTTTGATCTTCAATTTCTTTGATATGTATAGTAAGCTGCTTGGGGCCTGCCATATTCAGTTCATTTTTTATACTATAGCAAGTGACACAAATTTTTATACAATATATCGGTCACTTGCTTATTACGAAAAGGCTAATTTTGTTCAAAAATTTATGTCTTTGAGTATAAATTCCTTTGACTATATAAATTTTGCGTATGATTTGCTATTCTAACTATATATATTAGTTTGCGTATCAAATGCTTATGTCAATAAAAAATGCAGATGTACTTGCTGAAGTGAAAAAGGGCAGGCAACGCCGTTTGGTCATCCAGCATATAGATTATGAAAAACCTCTTATGGTATCAGAGATACAAAAAAGAGTGAATGAATTTATAACAAAATCAGAAGGGGGAAAGGAAATAAGATTAAGCGATGTAAGCAGGACTCTTGGGAAACTGGCTGAGCTTGGGCTGGTTGAATGCCTTAACCCGAGAAAGAGAATGGGGGATAAAGGTATCTTATATCAGCTTACAGCGAAAGGGAAATCTATAAGCAGACTGTTATAGCTTTTTTAATGCTTTTTTCACTGCCTGCTTTGGGATGTTCGGAACAACTTATTAACAAAAAAATAATACCTTAAAATGATATATTCATTCTTCTCTCCTACATTGGGTTATAAATATAAACAGGGCAGCACCAATTGTTGCCATCAATGAACCAAATATTGCTAATATTTCATATCTTAACATAGTATCATTTACCTTAATTAAAACGATTGAAACTAGTACTAAACCACCAACCATAATTAGTAAAGTCATAATCCTATCAAATTCTGTATAATGAAATCTCATTCAGACCACCTAAAAATAAGTGAAAGATATGTCTCTTTAAATAGTTATTGTTCAAAAACTGTATATAGGTTACACTACTAAATAAAAATAAACAATAGGTTTAAATATAATGCTAGATTTATATGGTATATGACATTGGTTCAAGCATGTATTGCAGATAAAGGAGATTGTGTTATTTTAATAGCAGATAGGTTATTGACAAGTACATTAAGTGAAGATTTACCCTCTTATGAATTTGAGTCTAATACCCCTAAAATAATTCATAAAGGCAATATTGTTGGTGTAGGATTTGCAGGTTCTTCCCTGTATGCTGATTTGGCAACATCTAAAATAGATGATAAGGAAGATTTTGATGAAATTACTAAAGTATTATCTGACTTTATCAAAAAGGAAAAAGATGGTGTTATTAATTCGTTTATAAAAAGACTTACTGGTGTTGAATCTAAAGATTTTTTTACTAATTCAGGATTACCAATACCACAAGATGTTAGGGATTATATTTATGGTAAATTGCATAAAATTGACCTAGATTTCCAATGTGTTATTGCTGGATTTGATAAAAAAGGGAAAGCTAGAACAGCAATTATAGACCAAAATGGAGATATAGCAGAGACAACAAATTTTAATGCTGCTTGTATAGGCAGTGGTTCACCATTTGCAAATATTTATTTTGATCAATATTGTTACAATCTCTGTATGGGTGTTAATGAAGCATTACTATTTGCTTATGAAGCAAAAAAGTGGGCACAATCACATGAAGGTGTAGGTGCTAAAACAGATATACTAACATTCAGAAAAAATAAGACAGTTTTGGAAATATATGATAAAAGTGAATTAATCGAAAAGATGAATAAGAAATTTGAAGAAGAAGCCGAAAGACATATAAATTCAAGAAGAAATTTATTAGACGGGATAATAAAATGAAACGATTTGATGCCAGGATTAAAAGCGAGAAATTAAAAGAAATTGGTGAAAAATTAATTAGAAAGGGTGAAGAATTTTATGATAGATTTGATAAGAATAAAAAAAAGATTAAAAGTGGAGAGTAAAATATATTTATCTACTATCATAGCCAGATTTGGTATATTTTGAACTACCATAAGTTTTAAAAAGTTTATACTGTTCATATACTATTGTGGGGGATGAAATGGTAACTTATGAAAAAAATTACTTAATTAATGTAATCTTTAAATTGAACTATACTTCTCTTTCGGATTATAATAATAAATTGAAAGAGTTTCAAAAGTTAATAAAAGAAAAGTTTCCTATTTTAGAAGAGGCCAAAGGTGTTATGATAGAACATCAATTTGGTGATAAACAAGAGGTTAAATCTAAGAAAGAGGATTTGGTTAAATGGATATTTTTCAATAGAAAAAAAACGAGGATGTTATCAATAGAGTCAGATAGTCTAACCTTGGAATTTAAGGAATATAAAAATTTCAGTGAATTTGAGGTGATTGTAAAACTAATCCTTGAAAGCTTATTTGGTGTATTCTCCTCAATATCCTCAACAAGATTAGGCTTAAGATACATTAATCAAATAGAATTAAATGAGGGAGAGCCTTTTAAATGGGAAGGGTACATAAATAATTCTTTATTATGTTCTTTAGATTTCATTAGAGAAAAAGAAGAGGTTTCAAGATATATAACCTCATATGTGTTAAATAGGGAAGATTATCAGTTAAGAATTCAATGTGGTATAGCTAATAGTTTATACCCTAGTAGGATAATAAAGAAAGAATTTATCTTAGATTTCGATTGCTTTACTCAGGAAAGTCTAGAAAAAGAGGATATCCTAAGAAAGACTAAAGAATTTAATGAGGCTATTAGAAAATTATTTGAGGAGAGTATAGGGGAAAAACTTAGAACTGAAATGGGGAAGATTAAAGATGAATAATTTTTTAAAATTGTACAATGCTAAGGAAGAATCTAGGACAACCCCTGTTCCTATAAAAAAAGCGGATACAGCAACAACAGCAGTTAATTTAAACAAGGAAAATGATGAGGAGCTAATTAATTTAGAAAAATATCCTACATCCGAAATGAAAAGGAAGACAACTAGATATAAGATAGTTTCAGATTAAGATGTATGAGAAAACGGAAAATAAATCTCAAATTACACAAGGAGATATCTTCCAAAAATTTGAGTATATTAAATGGGCAACTGAGGATGGAGATGACATAAAAGTTGATTCTATAGAGATTCCATTTTTTGTAGTTCTAACACAATGTTGTGATTTAGAACAAGATTTTAAAGATAGAAATAAGCTAGAAAATGAAAAAAGAGACAAATATATCCAATCAGTTCTTGTTTGTCCAGCGTATATTGCTGACCAAGTAAGAGCAGGAAACCATTTAAAGGGACTTGGTTTTATTACTGAAACATATAATAGTAAAAGATGGGATATTATAAAAAATAATGATAATACCAGATACCATTTTCTGGAGAGGAATAAAGAGTTACAACTTTCAGATTTGGTTATTGATTTTAAACAGTATTACACTATTCCAACTGATATCCTCTATGGAATCTATAAAAAACATTATGTTGGAGCATTGAAGCCTTTGTTCAGGGAAAAACTATCGCAGAGATTTGCATTTTATCTTAGTAGAATAGGTTTACCTGCTATCAAAGTTGAAGAATCTAAAAAGGAGGGGCAATGCCCCATCGGAATTGTCCGAGAAAACTCTCGCTAAGGTGGTTCCAGCTTTAGCCGGTTTTATCATTCCCCACCTCCCACCTAAGATCAAAGCCCTTTAGAATGGTTTAGGGAAGCTGATGACATTGGCAGGGAATAACCAAAAGGATTTTCATAAGAATCACCTCCTTAAGGTTTATTTTATTTAGTGTTTAACAATCTATTCTTCTATTTTTTGTTTTTAAGGGTATGGGGGTAAGAACTGAGGGGTTTATAGCCAAAGCCTAGAACCTTTAAATAGAACTTATTATCAACAAGACCTTCTTAATAAATTGCCACAAAACTCTAAAATCCATCCACTAAATCTTTTTACTTATCCCTAAGAACTTCAGGTTTAATCCTATCAATTATATGCCTTACTCTCTTTATTTCCTCTTTTGTGATTTCAGGAAATATCTTATATATTGGGACAAACTCTTTTTCCAAATTAAAATAATAAATTTCTCCTTTGATTCCTGATTTATAATAATGCTGTTTAGGAATATCCAATTTAGAAATATACTGTGCATAAACGTACTCCTTTGTTGGAACAATAACAACAATTATTGAATCATTCCAGTATTTGTAGTATCTGTCTATTTTTGATTTAGATTGTATAAGAGATTCAGTATTTGTAAAGCCAGTAAATTTCGCTTCAACTAAATTAACCCTTTTCTTTTTATTATCTATGACCAGAAGATCAGGCATGCTTCTTATTCTTTTTAAGGTATCTGTTTGTTCTCCCTCGCGGTAAATGCCTGTAGTAATTCTACTGAATAAACTTTCATAACCAAAAGGATAAGTTTCATATCCTGCTTCTTTGAATAAATGCTCTAAAAGAACTTTTGCATTAAAGCCTCTTAGGCTATTCCTGTAAAACTCTTCAGGGTTCCTTTTTTTGAGCATTTTATTATTTTTTATTTTTTCTTCCTTTTTTTAAACCTTGTGATTGGTGATTTAGCTTCCCTATCAGTTGACTTCGCTTTTTTGATTTTTCCTCCTATAGCTTTTACAGTATTTATTAACTCTAAGATTTTACTATCAAAATATTCCTTGTCTATTGAAGGTTTTATTCCCTCCATAATAAAGTAGAATAATATGGAGGCTAATAAAGAAAGGATAAAACCTATGATTCCCCCTTTGATAGCACCCTTCCATTCTAATTTGTTTTGATAGGCTTCAAGTTCTTTAATACTTTGGAACACAATAAAGACTGGATTCTCATTTTTTATAACATAAACCTCCCTTGTTAAAGGTGGTTTCCCTTCTGAACTGTAATCTGATGTTGTTTCTGGTACTGTAATATCTTTTGGGAAAATAACAAATAGTTCATGATCAGGTACATCATCAGCATTGTGTATTTCATATTTAAGGAGATATTCTGTACCTATATGTGTTAATAAATTAGGGGTCATGAAATCAATAATTAGCACATAAACGCTATCATTTTTAACTGAGATATTAATACTATAATCATAGGAAGTATAAATCTCACCATGAGGATTATATTGTTTTCTTCCAGCAATTTTTTTAACTGTAGCATTTTTTGAATTATCTTTTACACTAAAGCCTTTTTCATAATTTAAACTAGCACCATGACCCTCAAAATACTTGGCTGTAAAATTTCTTAATTCATCTTGAAAACCAAAAGGTATTAGATAGAATGCAATGTTAGTTTCATTCTTTTTAAGGTCATGAATATTTAATCTTGCTTCTATTTGAACTCGTCCTTCATCTAAATTTAAATCATAATATGTTCTGAGTTTTTTAATGGTACATTCATTATACCCACAATTAACATCAAAAGAACTTACTAAAAAGACATTTAAGAAAAGAAAAAATAATGACAATATTACAAGCTTATTAATCGCTTTTACCCCCATATTATTCAAGAATTAAAGAATTTATTTAAACTTTTCTCAATACAAGCTTTCACAAGCCAGCCCGTCTTTATCCCTGTCCAGCCTATGAACATCATGGCTTACTCCGCCACATGATTCATATACTGCCTGTGCTTTGGCATGGGTGGCAAAGTCATTACAATTATAGGCATTATAACTGCAGATATATCCTAAATTAGGGGTATGCCCTTTTTCTTGTTCTTCTTTGATCTCAGACCATATGCCTAAATTATTGTTCTTTGCGTCTCTCTCTAAAGTTTCTAAATGACTACAGAGCTTTGTATCTGGCGGATACCTATAAACTCTTGCATATCCTTTCTTAACCAGTTCGCCATTGACAAAAGTGTTCCCAGCATAAACATATCTCAATAACCTGCCATACCTGTCTGTTTCAGAAACATCTTTTACAAGTTTTACTTCTTTGTTTAGGATAAGATCTGTCAGATAGGTTTTAGCCTCCTTATAATAAGGCTGGCCTGCTTCAGGAGTATCAATGCAGATCAGTCTTACCCTTTTTCCTCTGCCTACCCCAATGGTATCGCCATCTATCACCATAGTAACTATGTTATCTAAATCCTGGCTTTCTTCTCCAGATTCTGCTTTAATCTTCGGTTGCTCTTCATTTTTTTCTTCTACATAAATCACTATCTCTTTAACAGTATCTCCGGTTATATCCTGGATTCCTGTTTGTTCTGTTTCTTCACAGCCTGCTATAAAAAGAACTAGGAAAAGTATGCTAAAAACAATCAAAAGACATAACTTTCTCGTTTTGATGCCTCCAGATTTCAATTATTTTTAGAGTATTCCAAATTTGTTTCTATAATAAAAAGTAAAAAAAGCTGCAATAGCTGTCCATATCTCACTAAATATGATATGAATTTCTAGCTGATGTTCAAAGAAACCTGATAGTTCCCATAACCATAATAGACCCAGGAACCAAATTATGATCATGTACGGAAACCATTGGTCTAAATGGATCTTATATAGCTTCTTATACGGCACCATTTCTCCAAAGTCCTTAGCTTCCTTGAAAGCACAGTGTTTTAAAACTCGAAAACTCGCAGCAAGGTAAAGAAGATGCACTGTGAGTATAATCCCAAATAAATTTAGGATTAAATCTTGCTTCCCCCTTGCATATAAGTAAAACGTAGATATTGCCACAAAATATATGTCATGTACATACCAAGCCATATTACTATAGTGTTGATAATCAGATTTCATAACTTGATGTAATTAGATACAATATTTAAACCTTCCTTAATTTAAGAGAAGAACTCACTATAATCGTAATTATTTCAAAATATCTATCAAAATACCCGTTATGGACGGAACAAAAATGTATAACCATATAATAGCAAAGATTATCAATACAGTGTAAAGTAATATTTTTTGGGCTCCTTTGGGGTATTCTTTTTTTACTTTAGTATGCAAATTCATACCCAAAACCGTTTCAATCTTCTGACAACGCTTATAACCAATCCTTTTTAATTTTCCGCAGTCCATTTCAAATACCCAATAAATAAAAAAAGTCAAATATAATCCAAGGGCAGAAAGTAAAAAAATAATCATTTTGTAAGCTGGGTCCTTTAGGTATTTAATTATCAACCCCAACATAATTAGCATACCTGACAGAAGTATTCCATTAACAGTCCATCCTCCTCCATCATTATATTGAGCCATATCTTGAGCTTGCTTATATTCAGTTAGAGCTATATTAACCTCATTTTTCTTTAACAGTTTTTCTTTCTTTTTCTGAAGAGATTCTAGTAATTTATCCTTCTCCTCTTTATTAGATATTAAATCTAAAATGTCCATATATATTATGGAAAAGTTCTATTTTATATATAATTTACTGTTTTTCCCACCTGTTTTCGTTCTTCCCTAAGAGCCCTGACAGCTAAACCAAATGTGTTTTTTACCACCATCTTTTAAAAAACTTTATAAACCTAATTACCCTAATATAATATTGACATAGGGGGTTTTGATTTAGGATGACAGGCAATGATCTTATAGGATTTAGGCTGCCCACTCATATAGCGTTAGTGACAAAAGGAAAAAACCTTTATGCAAAAAAGCATAACATCCCAATAAAAAATGCCTACAAAAGGAGCAATAAATTAATCCTTGAAACGATAGAATCTTCAGTAAAGCTCCGCATCCCGATAACTACCTTCTATTTATTATCCACAAAAACACATGATCTTGAATATTTCTCCATCCTTGTTGATTCCCTCTCAGAGTTCTTTAATGAGCTGTCCGATAATGGGTTGATCCATAAGAACATGGTAAAGGTATCTGTCTTGGGCAAATGGTACGACCTTCCTGGTAAGCTTGTGGATTCTATAAAGAACCTCATTGAAAAAACCCGGGATTATGACGCTTTTTTTGTAAACCTCTGCCTTAATTATGACGGCCAGGAGGAGATAGTGGACGCAGTCAGGCTCATATCAAGGCAGATAAAGGCAGGCAAGCTTGATGCTGAATTGATAAATAAGGAACTGATAAAAGAGAATATCTACTCTTCCTACTTCCTGCCCCCTGATCTTATAATCATAAACGGCCCCAAAAGGATGTCTGACCTCTTATTATGGGATTCTCCTGATGCAAAGGTCTGCTTTACAAACAAACTATGGCCTGATTTTGATATGGTAGAGTTTATGGATGCAATAAAGGAGTATGGTAAAGGCGGTTAGTTTGAGCAAAAAAATATTTCAGGAAGCTTCATCCATAAAATGAAGGTTGCCATCAATTTGTGAGCGATGCATTCCCTAACACATATTAAGCGGAAGGGGATGTCCCTTACGGGGAGGGGCCGCTCTTAAAAAAATTACAGGCTCCGAGCGAGCCGATGGCAACCCCGAAGGATTTTATGGATGAAGCTATTCCAGGAGATACTTTTATAAATGCATATCCACATCCATACTATTAGTATGGACTCAGTAAGAAAATCAGGCTCATAAGGATTTCTTCTTAGTTAATCATAGATTTATCTTTTTTAGAATAAGACCTATTTTGAAGATTATATCTTAAAGATTATAACAATAAACCAAAGGTGGTAAACATGGATGAAAAATACACAAACCAAGCAAAGGTATGGAAGGATATGAAAGTTAGCGAATTGATGGAAGAGTTTGGCAAGGCAGGCTTTACAGCAAGAGCCTTAGGCGACTCTCTGGACGTCTACAAGAAGATGCTTAAAGACAAGAAATGCTTTAAGATAATAGCGGCAGCCGGCGCCTTGATCCCCGGCGGCATGAGGAATGTCTTTAACGAAGCGATAAAGAACGGCTTAGTAGACGCCTTCGTTGTTTCAACAGGCTCTCTGATAGACCACGACCTGATAGAAAGTTTCGGCATAAAGCACGTTCAGGGAACTCCTGATGCAAACGACATCGAGCTGGGAAAAAAAGACATCAACAGGATATATGATGTCTATCTTCCGAATAAGGGCTATCTTGCTTTAGAAGACGAATTAAAGAAGATCTTCCCTAAGATGCCGCAGGAAGAGATGTCCCCAACACAGTTTCTCTTTGAGCTGGGAAAGCACATAGAGGATAAGGACAGCATGTTAAGGCTGTGCTCTGAAAAGAACATCCCTATATTCGACCCAAGCATTACAGACTCTATCTCTGGTTTTCATGCCTGGGTTTACTCGCAGAACCATAAGATGAAGATAAACCCCCAGCTGGACATAAGGGACTTCCTGGACAAGATGTGGGAAGACAGGAAATACGGCCTGATAGTCTTAGGCGGCGGAGTGCCTAAGCATTTTGTTGCAGGCATGATGCAGGTTACAGGGAACAGCATCAATTACGCGATCCAGATAACGATGTCCAGGCCGGAATACGGCGGCGTCTCAGGAGCTCCTTTAAGGGAGGCAAAGTCCTGGAAAAAGGTGGCAGCAGACGCGATAACCGCAGACGTAGTGATGGACTCGACAGTAGCCTTTCCTATGCTTGTGGCCTCTTTGCTGGGTGATAAAGAAGACAAGGAAAATTAGAGATAACATATTTTATTTTTTCTTTTTGAATTTTTCTATTGCCCCATTTTTATAGAAACTAATTTAAACAAACATAGTATCCTAAATAGCTGTAATACCATGAAAAAAGACACCATAAGCATAAGATCAATGAAAGGAAAAGAGCCGTTAACAGTCCTGACCTGCTACACCTATCCGACAGCTAAGATCCTTGAAGAGTCAGGGACAGACATCATATTAGTAGGGGATTCTTTAGGCAACGTTGTTCTTGGCTATAACTCAACCAAAGACGTTACAATGGATGACATGCTAAGGCATACAGGCGCTGTAAGGAGAGGGGCTAAAAACAGCTTTATAGTATCTGACATGCCCTTCAGCTCAGACAAGGATGAAGAGTCAGCCATTAAAAATGCCCATCTTCTTTTGGAAGCAGGCGCAGACGCTGTCAAGGTAGAGGGAAAGCCCGATATATGCAAAGCCCTGACCAAAAACAGCATCGCTGTAATGGGCCACATCGGCCATCTTCCCCAGACAGCCAAAAAGCCGATCCTGCATAAGGATAAAGGGCAGCTTTTGCAGCAGGCGCATTCCTTAGAGAAAGCAGGCTGTTTCGCAGTGGTCTTGGAGATGGTCCAGAAAGACATAGCTAAGGAAATAACAGCTTCCTTAAGCATACCCACAATAGGGATAGGCGCAGGCCCATACTGCGACGGCCAGGTATTGGTGATCAACGACATTCTGGGAATGTACGACGACTTCAAGCCAGTCTTTGCAAAGAGGTACGCCAGCATCAATGACGAGATAAGGAAAGCTGTTAGGCAGTACAATAAAGAAGTGAAGGGCAGGGAGTTTCCTGGTGAATAGTTGGGTTTTGAATGGGTTATATAATCACATATTTAGAATTCCTCTTTCAACTGGCCTATAGCGGTTGAAGAGCGGTGACTGGTAGTTCTTTAAATTCCAATTTTTTAATGCCCAAAAAATGACAACGAAATATATAAATACTTCCCCTAAATTAATTCTATCATTAAAACAATTTGGAGGTGTTTAAATGGATAAAAAAGGAAAGATAGCTATTGTGAGCGCGCTGGTTCTTGCAGCTATTTTTGTTACAGCAATTGTAATAGCAGCAGCTCCCCGAGCACAAAAAGCATGCAGTGATGGAAATGATAACGATGGTGACGGGTATATTGACTTAAACGACCCTGGTTGTGCAAACAAAAATGATTTAAGTGAATTAGACCCAAACGTTGAGTGTGATGACGGTTCAGATAATGATGGGGATAGTGCAATAGATTACAATGATGATGGTTGTTCAGGACCAACAGACAATGATGAGACAAACTGCGGTGATTCTGTCTGTGAAGGTGGAGAGACATCAGGAACCTGCCCGGAAGATTGCGGCTATCCGGATTCCTGCTCTGATACGGATGGAGGAAACTACCCTTCTACCTTTGGGACAACATCTGGCTATTACAACAATAATCCATACAATAATGACGACTATTGTGTTGATACCAGCAACATTATGGAATATTATTGTAATGGAGACTACGAGCAAAGCTCACAACAAAGCTGTGGGGCTGATGGGTACGGATCCAGCTATTGTAATGGCTCTTCAGTATATAGGGATCTTACAGATTATTTCTGTAGCGATGGATTGTGTGACTACACTATAACGCCAGAACTTGTAGAAACATGTTTATCTCCAGAAGAATGCGTTAGTGGAGCATGTGTTATTCCGGACAGTTGTTCAGATACGGATGGAGGATGGATATTTGATGTGAAGGGTGTTGCCAGCGGATATTTGTCTGAAGTTTCGTATAATTCCACAGACTTTTGCCTTGACAGTGCAACAATAGTTGAATACAGCTGTTTTGGAGACTACGCATATAATACGACAATAAGTTGCCTTGATTTGAACGCCACATCATGTAGTGATGGGGAGTGCATTTAAGAATTATTTTTTATTTTTTTATTTTTTCTATATTACAACCATTACCCTAGTACTGACGATATTCTAGGAACATACGACGACTTCAAGCCAGGCTTTGCAAAGAGGTACGCCAACATCAATGACGAGATAAGAAAAGCTGTCAGGCAGTACAACAAGGAAGTTAAGGAAAGGGAGTTTCCTGGAGAATAGTCGGGTTTTGAATAAGGCTGCATAATTACATATTTAGAACCAAATAAACATATCTCCTAATATCATAATCCTTTTCTATTTACAAATCCATTATAACCCAATTCCCGTTAGGTAATCTAATCATATTAAAACCAGTTGTGATCAGACCTCGCCCTTCAACTTGAATTTGCATTTTATATGTTTTAAGATCATCTGTTATTGGTATTTCTGATTCTTTATCTAATGTAGCATTGCTTAAATCCTGTGCTAATTTTTCTCTTCCTCTTAAATCTAATCCATTTAAGAAATCTCTCATGCTATCATGTGCATTTTCATCAAACATCTTCAAGGCTTCTTCTATATCCCCATTCTTTATTGCTTCAGCAGCATAAGCAAGAGTTTCTTCTGGTTGAGAGGCTCCTATAGGTTCTACATATTTTGTGTTAAATAAGTGATTTCTTACATTAATCAAGTCTGATTCTTTCTTTCCTTCTACTCTAGACTTCCCGCTTCTACCAAAACATCCCACCATCAAGATAATAACAGCTAAGAGCAAGCTTATCGTAATAATCCTTTTGTTCATTTTCATAATATCGCCTATCTTATATATATTAAACTAATTCTAATATTAATTTATAAAAATCTTTTGTTTCAGGTCTAATCCAATCCCCCCATTTATCTATAGTTTTATAAATACACCCCGCTTTTATTCTCAATAATAATGAAAACTATCGTACTTGGTATAACCGGAAGCATAGCCTGTTTCAAGGCTCTTGACCTAGTCCAAAAACTAAAGCCCGATTTCAACATAGAGGTGATAATGACAAAAAACGCCCTTAACCTCATAGACAAAAAAGAGTTCGAGGCCATCCTGAAAAAGAAGGTCCATACCGGGCTTTTCTACCCTGGTTTTGATTACCACGATTACCTTAAAAGGGAGCAGTCAGAGCACATCTCCCTCGCAGACATGTCAGACCTTTTTGTGATCTGCCCTGCTACTGCCAACACGATTGGAAAGATAGCCAACGGCATAGCTGACGACCTCTTGACAACCTCTGTGATGGCAGCCAGCTCCCCTGTCCTGGTATGCCCTGCGATGAACTGCAGGATGTGGGAGAACAAGATCCTACAAAAAAACATCTCTGAGCTGAAAAAACTCGGCTATTCTTTTGTTGACCCAGAAAAGGGAAGGCTTGCCTGCGGCTGTTCGGGGATAGGAAGGTTAGCTGATATAAATAAAATAGCGGAATCAATAAAATCAATGATCGATAAAAAAACCATCCTGAAAAACAGGAGGATAATAGTCACAGCAGGCGCGACTGTCGAGGAGATAGACCCTGTCAGGGTCATTACAAACAAGAGCTCAGGAAAGATGGGCATCTACATAGCAGAAGAGGCAGCTAAGCTTGGGGCAGATGTAACATTAATCCGTGGAAAGACAGAAGTTGAGCCTGAAGGAAAGATTACTGATATTCAGGTAAGCTCAGTAGATGAAATGTTAGATCAGATAAAAAAAACGCTCAACAAAAGCCACGCAATGATCCATGCAGCCGCTGTTAGTGATTTTAAGCTGGATGAAAATTCCATGAGCAATAAGCTGATAAAAAACAAGAAAATAAAGTCCAGAGAAAATAAGTCATTATCACTAAGATTAAAGCCGACAATAAAAATAATAAATGAAATAAAGAAGGAAAACAAAAAGATAAAGCTTGTAGGATTCAAAGCCGAGTACAATGTAAGCAGGGAAGAGTTGCTAAAAAGCGCCCATTCCTTATTAAAAGATTCCAATGCAGACTTCATCGTAGCAAACGATGTAGGCAAAGGTGTTTTCGGATCTGAAAATAATGATGTTTATATAGTTGGTAAATCTGATAAGAAAAAAGGCAAAAAAATAAATGATAAAACAACACATATTAAAGGAAGTAAAAGAGACATCGCAAATAAGATCTTGGACCTGATAAAATGAGCATAAGATCCTTCGCGCCAGGTAATGTAAGCTGCATCTTTAGGATAATAGATAATAAAGACCAGTCAAAAAAGCACAGCTTGGGCGTTGGCTTTACAGTAGATAAGGGAGTTATCGTTAAAGTAACCAAAAGTAACAAAACAAAAATATACGCTAATGGAAGAAAGATAATTTTTCCTACTGTAAGCACAGTTATAAGACAGCTGACCAATAAGCCTGTCAGGGTTGAGATCAAAGACCAGCTTCCTTCAGGGGCAGGCTTTGGTATAAGCGGCGCCTCTGCCTTAGCCGCTGCCTATGCGATAAATAAATTGCTAAACCTGAAAAAGACAAAAAAAGAGCTGGCGATGGTTGCGCACAGGGCAGAGGTCATTAACGGTACAGGCTTAGGCGACGTTGGCGGCCAGTTCAACGGAGGGTTTAACATGAAAGTAAAAAAAGGCAGGCCGTTGGATGTTGTGAATCTCGGAATAAAAAATATTAATAATACTAATATATACTACACCTTTATCAGCAAAATAAATACAAAAAACATAATCAGCAGCAGCCTTAAGATAAAGCAGATAAACAAGGCAGGTGACAAGGCATTAGACAGGATAAAATCATTAAAGACCAAGACCCTGAAAGATATAATTAGGATCTCAAAGGATTTTTCGATAGAAAGCGGCCTGTTAAGAAAGAGGAAGGTAAAAGATTTGATAAAACAGGTTGAAGATAAGAACGGAAACGCCTCCATGATCATGCTTGGGAATGCCGTCTTTTCAGACATCCCTTTCAAGGGCTGCAAGAAGCTTAAGATATCACAAAGAAGTGCTTGCTTAATATGACCATACCAAAATCCCATCCAAGATACCTCAGCTTAAAAACAAGAGACAGGATAGTTGAAGGAGTGGAAAAAGGCATCACCTCACTACACGGCTTAGCAGCCCATGGAAGGGGCGAGGCATTTGATTATCTTCTAGGTGAAAAAACAAGAGATTTTTCCATGAAAGCGATAGAGGCTGCTTCCTCCTTGTTATTGTCTGCTAATCATCCTGTTATCTCTGTCAATGGAAATGCTGCTGCATTATGCCCAAAAGAGCTTATAGATTTGTCCAACCTAATACCGGCAGATATCGAAGTTAACATATTCCACGCATCAAAAAAAAGGGAGATGGAGATAAAAAAACATCTTATCAAAAATGGCGCAAAAAAAGTCCTGCTTCCTGGAAGATCCATAATAGGGCATATTGACCATAACAGGAGGTATTGCAATGAGGAAGGCATAGCCCAGGCAGACGTTGTCTTTGTTCCTTTGGAGGATGGAGACAGGTGCCAGGCCCTGGAAAAGATGGGGAAAAAGGTAATCACAGTTGACCTGAACCCATTATCCCGGACGTCAAAAACAGCCTCGATAACGATAGTAGACAATATAATAAGAGCCCTTCCATCATTAATCAAAGAGATAAAAAAGCAAAAGCACTTAAGCAAAAAAATCTTAGCGAACAGCATCAAAGAATATGATAATAATAAGACACTAAAAGAGGCATTAGAGTATATATCTAAGAATCTCTCTTAAATCTTTTTTGTCTATTGCATGATCAGCCGCTTCTCTTAACCTCTCATCCTTGCAGTCAAAAGCGATGCTTAACCCTGCCTCTTTTGCAATTTCCACATCATTATAATGGTCTCCCACAAAAACGCATTCCCTAAGATCGAGGTTTTCTTTCCTGGCGATTATCCTTAAGGCAGCTGCTTTCTTGATCATGTCATATTCTGTAGCCTCTACCTTCCTTATGTTCCCGTCCTTATCAAAATCTATCCGGCTTAAAAAGACATCGCTGAAATATTCCCTGTAATTGGGAAGGACATATTCAAGGATGACGTTTAAGGATCCGGATATTATCGCAAGCTTTATCCCTTTCTCTCTTAATTTATTAAGCGTTTCCAATGCCCCATTCATCAGCTTTACATCATTATGTTTTAACGCGTTAAAAAAATCCTCTTTCCTGGCTTTCTTCTCAACCCACATGTTGATGTCATGGTTCGCCCATTCAAGGTAGCTTATCTCGCCCTTGTAGTATTTCTCCCTGACCTTGATCCTTTTTTTCTCATCTGTCTTGAAATAATCATGGAACAGCTGCCATGAGAATACAATATTGTCTACTAAGGTCCCGTCAACATCAAAGCAAACCAACTTGTAGTCAGTCATTCTAAGATAAGAATTATCTTGCTTATAAGTATCTTTCTATTCCTCTTTGGCGTTGTTGAAAAGGTAGGTTAGCAGCCTAAGGTCAAAATCCTATTAAATCATTCTTTAAGCTGACAAGGGGGGTCA
>JAHWHQ010000077.1 GCA_019323195.1 Candidatus Woesearchaeota archaeon
ACCCTAGAAGACGCAATTCTCAAACAAGAATCAGTATGTGATTTTGGAAACATGTGAGCCAATCCTATTTGGTTATAGCCAAAGCCCCATTCTATTTTTCTTAGCCCCTAAAAATTATTGAAACTAATTCCTGTTATCTCCTTTTCCCCTACGCAGTGGGGGAAAATTTCGACCGAAAAGTTTTTTCGGGGGCGTTCTATCGACGGAGCGACTAGCGACTATCAAGAACAAGAATCAAGGGGGCAATTTTAATACATCAAAGCCAAAGGCTCTTTTTGTAATACATTAAGGAGGAGTTCCATTTTTGCATTTTTGAAAGGAGGGTTGTTACTATTAAGTGAGAAAAAAAGAAAGATTTATAAAGGAGCATTTTTTTCTGTTTAACAATGACAAAAAAAGAATTAAAATCAAAAACAATAGATAGACTAACAAGATTTGAAGAATGTTGGAGTAGTGCCTATCAAGATTCAAGCAGTTGGAAGTCTTTTAGTGGTAATTGGTCTAATCCTAATGGTCGCGAGCCTTCTTGGAATTTATTTTTACAATATGTAGGAGATGTGGTGTCAGTATTTAAATCACACTTAGCGGAATTAGAAGAGTATAGTCCTGGAATGTCAGATCAATTACAATGGGCACATAGAATTAAGGAGGGTTATCTTGATTTGATGCCTTCAAGAACCTCATATAATAAAGATTTATTTACAGTAATAAGAAATAGAATAATTGAATCAATAGCAATGGTATCAGAATATGAGGATTTAGATTTTGATATTGATACATCAGATGTAAGGAGTAATTCTCAGAGAACTGTTAATAATTACTTATCTAGCATGGGTCTTGAAGCTAGAGCAACTAATTTTTATCATATTGATGGAACTACTTCTACTGCAATACAAAATCCTTGTTCTGTGTTCATTGCAAGATGTGCTGCTCTATGGGAACCAACATACGTCCATGAATTAATGCATGTAAATTCAGACGGATTTCCTAATCAAACACTTGATGAGGGATTTACAGATTTAGTAACTTGTGACGCTCAATTATTGGCATCTGGAAGGAGCATTGATGATCTTAAATCACTTGATGAATATGTAGTAGCAAACACCCGTATTGCGACAGATGGAATACAACACTTTGTTACATATAGTACTTATGAACTTGTTTCATTATTTGCATTTGCATTAACAAAAGCTATTGGTAAAGAATCCCTTGTTAGAGAATACTTTCGCCATGGTGAAGGAATGAATGGTAGAAGACAAGATTGGGAAGCACTTTTATGTGCAGAATTAACACCTTTTAAGGAGGTTGAAAGTGCCCCTGGTTATATGCGATTAACTAGAGATCAACTCCGAGATAAAGGCTATTGCAATCTTACTCTGCTTGATGAATTAGTAGAACATACTTCAACTATGGATGCAAATGGAACTATTAGCTATTAGGATTGCATTTAGTATATAGTGGAATAATTAGGAACTCCTCCTTTCTATTTTAAAATTGTCCCCCCTTCTAGTTTTAGCCCCCGAAAAAATTGGAGATAATCGTATATATACGAAAAACGCCATATTTTGGGGTTTTAGGTATGTGAAACTGCTGAATTTTCAGTTTCATAAGCCTTTTTTTCGTTTTTTCTGCAGAGTTGTAAACCCTGCTTCACTTGCCAACCTTTTGGCAAGTGGGATTTTGGCATTTCAAAGCTTCTAAAGATTAAATTTGGCACTTCAGGTTTTCACTTGCCACTTGCCAGCCCTCTGCGTAGGGTATTTAAAGGACTATCACTTAACATTGTTTGTGCCTCATCTGAAACAAAAAGCGAATAGCAAGAGGTGGTAGGTATGGATGTAGTTGAACTTATAAAAAAAGAGGGCTTTAGAAGAGGGTTTAGTATTAGGACTATTAACACATACTGCTTCTGTGTTAAGCGGTTCTTTCAAAAATGCCCTAAGGAGCCTCGAAAAATAACTAAAAAAGATATAAGGGAATATCTGGACCATCTTATTCAAAAAGGGGCTTGCGGAAACACACTTAATGTTCACCTGAACTCATTGAAATTCATGCTTCAGGAAATATTATGCAAACGGGTTTTGCTAAGGATCAAATATTCAAAGACACCAAAAGAAATGCCTGCTGTCCTTACAAAAGAAGAAACCTTAGCCCTTATCAGTTCAATCTCTAACCCAACACATAAGCTTATGATAGAGCTTATGTATTCTGCTGGCTTAAGATTAAGCGAACTGGTTAAGCTTAATGTAAAGGATTTTGAGCTTTCAAAAAATTATGGCTGGGTTAGGAAAGGAAAATGCAATAAAGACAGGCTTTTTATAATCGCTGAAGGGTTGAAAGAGAAAATCAAAAGCCATATCAAATTCAATAACCTTGGTTATTGTTCTTATCTGTTTCCAGGAAGGAACAGCCACATCCACCAGAGAACCATACAGGAGATTGTAAAAAAAGCCTCTAAAAAGGCAGATATCCTAAAAAACGTCCATCCCCATACATTGCGCCATTCCTTTGCAACACACCTCATTGAAGACGGTTATGATGTTGCCTCTGTCCAGGTCTTATTAGGTCATGTTAGCGCAGAAACTACAATGGGATATCTTCATATGGCCTCTCCAAGTATGATTTCTGTAAAAAGCCCCTTCGACAGCCTAAATACATAAAAACCCATAAATTTATTAAATAAGCAAAAAATCTTTTATCCTATGGCAAAGGAAAAGAAAGATGCTTTATCAGTGAAGAAATCAGAGGATATCTCCAGATGGTACAGCGAGGTTATACAGAAAGCAGGCCTTGCTGACTATACAGACGTCTCAGGCTGCATCGTTTTCAGGCCTTATGCCTACGCCATATGGGAAAAGGTTGTAAAGGCTGTTGATGAAAGGCTGAAAGATATGGGCGTTCAGAACGCTTATTTCCCCCTTTTAATTCCTGAAAAATTGCTGAAGAAAGAGGCTGCCCATGTCAAGGGCTTCTCTCCAGAGGTTGCCTGGGTCACGCATGCCGGCGACTCCAAGCTGGATGAAAGGTTAGCCGTCAGGCCGACCTCAGAGACTGTTATGTATGAAAGCTACAGGAACTGGATAAGGAGCTGGCGTGACCTTCCTTTGAAGATCAACCAGTGGAATAATGTTGTAAGGTGGGAGTTCAAGCACCCCGTTCCTTTCCTAAGGACAAGGGAATTCTTATGGAACGAAGGCCATACAGTCTTTGCCACTAAGAGCGAGGCAGAAAAGGAATGCCGCGATATACTTAATATGTATGATTCTGTCCTGGATGAATACTTCGCCCTTTACGGCGTCAAAGGAAGGAAGACAGAGAAAGAGAAATTTGCAGGTGCCGAATATACCCTTTCTATCGAGCTCTTCCTGCCGAACGGCCGTGCTATCCAGGGCCCTGACGCCCACCATGACGGCCAGAATTTTGCAAAGGCCTTTGACATCAAGTACCTTAACAAGGACGAGAAAGAGGAATATGTCTGGCAGAACACATGGGCCATAACAACAAGGATGATAGGCGTCATGATAATGGTCCATGGCGATGATAATGGATTGGTCCTTCCTCCAAGATTAGCCCCCATCCAGGTTGCTGTTATCCCTATCCTTTTTAAGGACTCCAAGGAAAAGGTGATTAAGAAAGCCAGGGCGCTCAGGGAAAAGCTGAATGAATACTCTGTTGAGCTGGATGACAGGGAAGAGTACTCTGCAGGCTGGAAGTTCAATGAGTATGAGTTAAAAGGCGTTCCTGTCAGGATTGAGTTAGGTCCTAGGGATATTGAGAAGGACCAGGCTGTTCTTGTCAGAAGGGACAATTCCAAGAAAGAGGTTGTCAAGATCAGTAAGATAGCGGAAAAGGTCAAATCCACTCTGCAGTCTATCCAGGATAATCTCTATAAGAGGTCAAAGAAGCTTCTTGAGGATAACATTGTCGAGGTTAAGGATATGGATGGGCTTAAGAAAGCTATTGAGGATAAGAAGCTTGCCAGGGCCCTGTTCTGCGGCGAAAGTGGATGTGAAGAGTCTATCAAGGACCAGACAGGGGGAGCCGGCTCCAGGAACATCCCGTTCGGCCAGAAGCTTATTACAGGAAAATGTGTTAACTGTAAAAACCAGGCCAAGTACGCTGTTTATTTTGGCAAGGGCTATTAAGGAGGTAATCTTATCAAGATGGGGTTAAAAGAGGCATTTCAGGAAGCGCTGGACTTTGAGCAGAAAGGCCGCGCTATTTATGAAGAGACTTCTAAAAAGACAAAAAACCCTGTTGTTGCAAAAACATTCAGCTACCTTTCTGAGCAGGAGCTTCTTCATATTAATGAGATTAAGGGATATCTTGAAAAGCTGGATGATGGAAATAAAGTAGAGCTAAAAGGAGATACCTTGGAAGATACAAAGAGATTCTTTAACACTACTGTAAAACAATTCAAGGAAAAGGCAGAGTTAAGCGATGATGATGTAAAAGCACATGAGACTGCCCTTGAGCTGGAGCAGAGATCCTATGGTTTCTACAGGGGGCAATATGAGCAGTCAGGTGATGAACAACTAAAGAGATTCTTCAGATGGCTTATGCAGCAGGAAAATGCCCATTACGAGCTTATCCAGAAAGCCTATAGCTATATCAAGGATCCTGTTGGATTCTATGCTGAAGAAGAGAAATGGATTGCTGACGGCGGTTAACCTTCATATCTAATTAAATTAGACTGGCAGAAATCCCCTGTGTTAATTGGAAATCCTTTGGATTTCTAATTTGCTGAAAATGCTTGCATTTTC
>JAHWHQ010000078.1 GCA_019323195.1 Candidatus Woesearchaeota archaeon
ACAGAATTTTTTCCTATGATAGTCTCTTTTTCACCTTCTTTACACCCTTTCGGAGGCTTTCCAATTATAACAAAATCATCTATCTCTGCATCCTTTCCAAGGGTTACTTTTTTATAGAGCTTATTCATATCTGATCTCTTCTCCGGAATTTGCAGATTTTAGGCATAACTTACATATCTGGGTTGTTTCGTACTCCTCTGAGGCTGAATTGTTTACGTTTTTGTCGCTTATAGTTTCTATGAAGTTTTTCAGTTCATCTTTTAATGGCTCGTTCTTCCTTACTTCAAGATTAACCTCTTTCTTGTGCATTACCTTATCATAGCTTACTTCTATTGGATATTTTATTACTATCTGCTCAAACAGGTCGGCGAATATCTTTTCTTTAGAACCAATGACCCACATTTCCCTTCGCTTTAGAGGATGGAACCAGCTTACTTCTAATTCAGCAATAAAATCACCATAATCCAGGATGATTATAGCAGCATCCTCTATGTCTTTTGAAAGATAGCTGTGCTTCTTACAGAATATCTTCTTAGGCTTTTTTTCCAGGATGAAGTTGAGTATATCAATAAGGTGTACGCCAAAGTTGAAGATAACGCCGCAATCCTTCCTTGCAGGTTTTGTAGAATGGGTGTAGGCAGCGGTTATGTAGTTTATGTCTCCTATCTTCTTGATCTGCTCTTTTAAGACC
Source organism: Candidatus Woesearchaeota archaeon (assembly GCA_019323195.1). Classification (GTDB taxonomy): domain Archaea; phylum Nanobdellota; class Nanobdellia; order Woesearchaeales; family JACPBV01; genus JAHWHQ01. The sequence goes on from JAHWHQ010000078.1 coordinate 692, forward strand.
TTTACAGCGTTGTTAAACCTAAAAAGGTATCCTACAGCAAGTATGAGGTCTTTCTTCTTAGCTATATCAATAAGCTCTTTTGCCTCTTCAGGGTCAAGGGTGATAGGCTTTTCTACCATAACGTGCTTGCCCTTTAACAGGCAGTCTTTTGCGATTTTGTAGTGCAGGTTTGTCGGGGCTACAATTGTTACCGCATCAACATTATCTAAAAGGTCTTTGTAATCCTGAAAATATTCTATGTTATACTGCTTAGCCAGCTCTTTTGTTTTTAGGTTTATATCAGCAAGGCCTGCCAGCTCGCAGTCTAATTCAGAGAATATCCTTAGGTGGTTCATGCCCCATTTGCCTGCCCCTATAACTCCTACTTTTACCATTCGGCTTATTAATCCAAAACTATTTAAATATGTTTCTATGCTTTGTACTAGGAAGAAACTGTCTGGGGGATATTGCCTTTAGGGGGTTCCCATACTCTATAAAAAATAAGTGTTTTTTAATAAAATGTCGCCTTTAACAATCGCATTGTTTTTTGTATATACCTGGGGATTAGGCTTTACCATCACCAGGTTTGTAAAGGAATCGAATAATGTCTTTGAAAGGAACCTTATGAGGATTGGGCTGGGGCTGGTGCTTCTGCCTATCTTGATTGTGACCTTTAGCTGGCTGCATATCCCACTGGACTGGCGCATCTTTCTGCTCTTCAGCGCCGTATGCCCAATAATCTACTTTATCCTTAAGAGGACAGCGTTCAGGAATATAAAGGTGAAGCTATCCAAATCCAACATCTATATATTAATCGTGCTTTTATTGTTCCTCTTTACCTTTTTTATGTACCATAAGGGGGCTTTTTCTTACCCCTACTTGGAGGACGATGATTCATGGGGGCATGCTTTTTCAGCCAAATACGTATCCATTGAAAAAACTGTTTTTGAGCCTATTAAAGGGAAAAATACCCTCCCGTATATGGATGCTTACTCACCATCATATACAGCATTAATGGGCATTTTGCACCAGACTTCCCCTTCTCTGTCCTGGACCATTAAGTTTTTTAATGCCCTGATAATCTCATTAGGCATAATCTTCTTTTACTTCTTTGTGAAGGAGTTTATAGGGAATAGGAACAAGGCGTTATTCTCTACCTTTATACTGACGATGATACCCTGTTACCTAAGCCATTTTATATGGTCTCATGGCTATGTTGTGACATTGATATTCCCGCTTTTTTATTGTTTTGGAAGGATGAAGTATGACAAAAGATGGCTTTATTTGTCAGTTTTGGCAATTGCGTCTACCTGGCTGGTGCAATTGACACAGTCTGTTAAAATTACTGTATTAATTGGAATTTATTGGTTATGCAAATCGCTTACTGAAAAAAAGCTTAACCTAAAGATAATAATGGCCGAAATATGCGGCTTGTTTATAGCTTTTATTATCTGGTGGGGACCTATGCTTCTAAAATATAAGGGTAATTTTTTGACATTGGGGTTAGGCCAGTATAGCTCATCCACTTTTAAGACCGGAGCAGAGAAGGCCTATTTTGGGGTTATAGGCTCAGCAAAAGGATTTTATACGTTTAATGATTTTTTTATAGCAAAACACATTAACAGGATTAATAATCCCATAGGGGTTGGTGTAGTTATATGCCTTCTTCTTGTGGTATCATTACTATATATCATTTTTAAATTTAAGGATTCAAAGAATAAGAAAGAATGGTGGAAATTTACAGCGATGCTGTGGTTGTTGTTTACATTTCTTGGAATTCATGGCGGTACAAGGTTTCCTATAGCTTTTTGGTCATTTAGATTCTGGATGCTGTTTGCAATACCCATGAGCATTCTTGTATCTGAAGGTGCCTGGTTTTTAATAAGATTTATTGATGGATTTAATACCAATAGGACAATAAAATTCCTTTTTAGAACTGTGATGCTGACTTTAATAATAGCGGGTGTATGGTTTACATCAGGCGCGCAAAAGTATTCTGTGAATACTGCTATATGGGGGCCAGGCGGGTGGTTGATGGCCAAGAATGAGGCAGAAGGATATATCTGGCTGAAACAGAACTTGCCCATTAATACAAGGGTATTTCCATTCTCAATTGCTCATGCAAATCGAATGGCTGGTCTTGATATGGAGAGTTGTGAGTGGTGTCCAGAAGTTATACAATTCAGAGAATATTTAATTAACAAAACTCCAGATCCAATGGAGGCATACAATTTCCTGCGTAGTGAGGGGTATGAATATGCTATAATAGATGCACATTATGCTGAACAATTGGGGGCTAATGAGACAAATGAACTTATTTCTTCCTTGATTGCTTCGGGACTATTCCAGCCAGTCAAACAAACCCAGACAACTATAGCATTTAAACTTCTATAATCTTTTTTTTTCTGTTACCACGAAGGCTATTGCTTTATCCTTTTCATGGGACATTGACAGGAAGATTTTTAGCCCGGGGAACTTTATCGTAGGCTTTTTTTTATTAAAAGTAACTTCAATATCTTTGTAATTGAACTTTTTATGGGTAGCTTTAATAAATGCTTCTTTTGCACAAAACCTGACTGCGAAATGCTGGTAGGGATTTGCTCTCTTGAGGCAATATTCAATCTCTTTTTTTGTGAATATCTTATTATAAAAGTTTTTGCTTTTATTGAAACTTAGCTTTTTGAAAGAGTCTATGCTTTCAATGTCTACACCTATTCCGCTGATTGCCATATCTTTTTAAGAAATATGCATATATAAATAATTATCCCTATTTTGGAACTCCCTCTTGGATATAAAACTCTATCCAGAAAAGAAGAAAAAAAGAAAGAAAAATATATTCTTATCTTCTGCTTATTCCCCTATTACCTTAACGTTGTCTACATAACACATCTCTGATACAGCACCGCACTCGCACATGAACCTTATCTTTGTTGCGCTTGTTGGTATGCTGAAGTTCATGTAAACAAAAGATCCGTCATTAGCGCTGCTTGAGCCGAGCTGCTCTAATACTGTCCATTGCCCGTTGTTATAGTAGTCTACTGCAAAGTCGTCTGCTGCATCCAAGCCGACACGCTTCTTATAATACTCAAATTTTACTGTATCATAGATTGAGCCGTCTATTGTTGTCTCCATATAGCTTGGGTCTCCTGCTCCTGTTTTCTTGGCGCGTGCAGAATAGCTTCCTTCATATGCTGTGTCTGTCGAAGCATCCCATTGTACTCCAGGTCCTGATAATGTCCATCCGTTCAGGTTGCCATCCTCAAACCCGTCAGATAATATCTCTGTAGGCCCGTCAGCTTCTGTGGTGTCATCTGCTGAATCGCATCCAGGGTCATTAGGGTAGTCTGTCAGGTTATCGCCGTCATTGTCTATGCTGTCAGAGCACTGGGGCGTTTCGCAGTCTTGTGAGCATGTCTGCCACGTCTCTCCTCCTTCGCAGGAGCTGTCCCCGCAGTTTGTTTCGTCATTGTCTGTAACATTAGAGCATCCTCCGTCATTCAGGTCTATAAAGCCGTCTCCGTCATTGTCCTCCCCGTCATCGCATTCTATCTCATCATTGGTCTCGGTAGAATCCTGGGCAGATGAGCATCCTGGGTCGTTAGGGTAGTCTGTCAGGTTATCTCCGTCATTGTCTATGCTGTCGTTGCATGCAGGGTTTGTGTATGGAGGAACATAAAAATCTGTCCCTGCAACATCATTTATTGCATTGGCAAACCATTTGTAGTTCTCAATCCTCTGCTCTGTCGAAAGGCCTGTTATGCCGTCATTCTCGTATGCCTCTGCATGCACGCTCATGAGAAGCATTGCATTGTTCTTTATCGCTGCAGGAAGGTCCCCCGGTATATTCTCATACTCAAGCAGGGACGTTCCGGGATAAGATGAGGATGTGTCCTTCCATCCCAGTGTTGGACCGCCGTAATAGATCATGTCGAACCCGTCGCTGACGTTCGTAAGCGCATATCCGGGGGATTCGTCATAATCCGCAATATCAGTTATCGACCCTTCCACCGTAGGGTATGCTCCCAATAGGTCAGGCCAGTCATAATACTCTCCCTGCCAGTAGTAGTCGCCTGCAGCATAGTAGAACCCTGCACATATCCCTACATAGGACTTTCCTGCGCTTATGAAGTCAAGGATGTTCTGCCTACCCTCGGTATCCAGCCTGTTCTGCTGGTAGTAAGCGTTTCCTCCTGGCTGTATATATACCTTGAGGTTGGAAAAGCTGTCCAGATCACAATCATCCCGGACATCATCATCAGTAAGTTCTGTATAGTTTATTGATGGATCCTGAGCCTCCCACCAGTCAAGGAAATGTATTATCCATGACCTGCTTAAGGTCCCTACACCTCCGAATCCTGTCTCTCCGTAGAAGACTATATTTGTGTCTTCCTGGATTGAACACGCCTGTACCGGAGGTGCTGCTGATGCCAAAGAAAGCATCAGTACTAATGCCAGCAATGAAATTAAAGCCAGCATTGACTTCGTTGTTTTTTTGCTTATTCCCATTTTATCACCTTTTTCTCATTTGTCCATTTATATTTCCTATGAGTTCATATATAGTCTTATCCATATTTGATATGCCTTGCTATCCGGGATGAACATACCCTAAATCTCTCTATTAATACGTCCCATCTTTGCCCTTCTTTTTTATCACCTCCTGCTTCAATTTATTAATTATTCATTGATTTGATATAGAATCTCATCTATCTCCACTATAGTCCCTTTTTCTACAAAAAATACAAGCCTGTATTCAGTATTCTTTGACATCTTCATATTTATAAAGCATGTTTCTATGCATTGTTGTATAAAAGCTCCGTTCACCAGAGCCAATCCGTTGGTTATCTCATCGAAAATCTCCTTATCCAGGAAGGATTTTAAGGGCCTAATGATCAGATATTTGTCCTCCCTTGATGTCTCCTCATTTTCTATAGCTTTTGTTGCCATACCTGTGACATCCAGCAATCCTTTTTCCTCCTCTTCCTTTCCTGCTATATTCTCGTATATCAAAACCTTCTGCCCTCTTCCTGTATCTATGTAGATCTTAACCTGGCCGTTCCCTAAAATATTCCCTGAAAACTTTAATGATGTTATGGTAAAAGGATCATCATTGACGGAGGTGAGGATGAAGTTCTGGCTTTGGTTAATGACAAGGTTTAAGTCCTGTTTGTAGACATTCGATGAGACATATCCAGTAATTCCGATAAGGCCGTTGCCCTCAATTAAAAAAAGCAGAATTATGGCTGTAATAAGGAAGGATATAGCTATTGTTATTAATAGGTAACCTTTTCCCTTCATAGCATTTTAGTTCTTTCCTTAACTTAAATAAATATCTTTTTAAGATATTATATATATTTCGTGTTATATGTCCATTTTTTAGAAAAATATATATACTATTTATAAAATATAAGCCTAAATGAGTAAAAATGAAAAGAAAAGTAACACTTCACGGCCCGTCAACACTTACTATCTCCCTTCCGTCAGTTTGGGTAAATAAGTATAAGATCGAGAAAGGGGATGAGCTGGATGTTTTAGACAAGGGAAGATCCCTTATCGTTGCAGCTAATAAAGGCCTGGTTACCCCTAAGGTGAGCATTAATGTCGGAGACCTTATTAGATTTGGCAAGAGGGTCATAACCGCCCTTTACCGTGACGGCGTAAGCGAGATAGAGCTGAAATACACCAATCCAGGCTATACAAAGGTAATAGAGGAAGTCATCTCAAAGCAGATAGTTGGCTTTGAGATACTTAAGCAGGACAGTTCATCCTGCATCTTAAAGGATTTATCAGGGATTGACGAAGAGGAGTTTGACGTTGCCTTAAGGAGGAGCTGGCTTATAACCCTGTCGATGGCGCAGGATTGTATAGAAGGCATAACCAAACTGGATAAGAGCACCCTGGAAAGCATTGTTTTCAGGGACAGGGGGGTTAACAAGTTCACAAATTACTGTGCAAGGATACTGGTTAAGAAGGGCCATAAGGATTACAGGAAAATCCCTCTTTACTACCACCTTATCAGGGAACTTGAAAGGATTGCGGATAATTATAAGGATATAGCAGGTTACTCCAGAGCAGGTGAAATAGTGCTAAAGGGAAGCATATTGAAAAATTTTGAGAAGGCCAATTTTTATCTGCACGAGCTGTACAGCATTTTCTACAAGTTTGACAAGGAAAAGCTGGAAAACTTCCTTGTTGAAACCAAAAAAAACCACAATGAGCTGTACAAATATCTTGAATCCAATACGGGGGGCAATGTTGTTATTGCGTATTTCCTGCTTACGATATTCAACAACATGAGGGGCCTTGCCTCAAGCATAATCCAGGTTTACGTCTGAATCCTTTCCAGCATTGTTTTTATATATTCAAGGTTATGGGCGCCCTTTCTGGATTCTTCCATGATCTTTTCAGATAATCTTATTGCCTTATTTTTGTTATGCTCAATATGCTCGAAATTGACTGCTCTTTCATTTTCAGGCTTTAGCTGGTGGTAGATAGACCTAAGGTTCCTGTAGAACATCTTTTCATTATGGGCAAGGAAATAGAGTTTGTACCTTTTCCTCCCTATAGCCCTGATTATCTCCTCCCTGGATATGCTGTTTTTCAGGCATATATCGATCTTACTCGCTTTTTCCTTTTCTTTGCTCCTAGATGTGTACTTCTTATGGCAAAGAATAAAGAGGTGGTGGTATTCCATCTTTTTTTTATCTGGCATCCTTAATACAGGCGATTCTGTTATCCTCATGATATTGTCAGACTGGAAGGTTAGCCTGTCCATCTTCTCAAAATCGATCTGATATAGTTCATCGCTTATTCCAATATCCTTTTTTATGTTCAGGTTTTCCAGCCCGGTCATGCAGCGTATCCTTGTATTCTTAAGGCTGGAATCCCTGTGCCTAAGCATACCCTTTGTGAAATTTTTTGTGATATCTTTGGAGAGGTCCTTTATTCTTTGCAGGTCATACCTTATCTTAAAGTGATCAAATAAGGTCTTAAGGGATTGTACCATCTTATTTGGATAACTCTGCATGGTAACTCCCGAGTTTATATGCAATGACTGTATAAACGCCGTATCAGATATGTGCTTCATGATCAGCTCGTCAAATACGCTGCTGTAGTCTTTGCCGAGGCTCCTGTACCTTGAAAAGAGGTCATAAAGCGACATGCCCTCGATTTCCTGGACTATGAGGTATTTATTAAGGGGCATCTTAACCCTGGGAACCTTAACGTCCGCCAATCTTCCGTACTCCCTTAATCTTTTATATGTATAGTAGGCTATAGATGATTTGACAGTGTTTTCATACCTTTTTATTACCCATATGTCCTTGATGTTCCTTACCTTCTTTTTGTTGAAGAAATAGACATTTGACAAGGATGACGTTTCATACTGGTAGACGATAGTATCCTTCTTGTTAATAATCAGGTCAAGCGCCTTTTCAGATTTTGCAGCCTTGCCTTCATCAATATAGCTGAATGCCGTATTCAGGAGGGCCTCCGGCTCTTTCTCCCCGAGAGCATCCTTTAGTATCCTTATCTCATTGTATGATTCCTCCACATCTTTCTTGGATTTTTCCAGCTCTTCTGTCCTTTCTTTTATTACAGCCTCCATCTCTACCAGCTTTTCCTTCATGCTGAAATAATTAGGTATTATATTAGCGATGCTGATCAGCTTTTCCTTAAGCCTTTCAGGCTCCCACTTGAGGTGAAGTTCGCAGTAGACATCCCCCCTTCCCTCGCATTTTGGCTCTTTAATAATAACTGCCGGTCTTTTTTTATACCTTAATGGAACCGTCTCCAGCACACCTTTTGTCAATGTGCAGTCATTCTTCAGTATCTTGTATGTAAGGTTCGTTCCGAACCTTCTTTGCAGCTCATTCTTATAGAAATCATGCGTTTTTCTGTAAAATACTGTAGTTCCGTTCCTGAACCTTCTCCGGTCTATGTTAAGGTCTATGAGGTTGTTAAAATTCTTGTTCTGTTTCTGGACATACCTGTATATGGTGTTTATATCCAGAAATTTAGATGTTGTTATATGCAGGAAGCCCGGGTCAAGGGAATTTTTCCCGATAAGGTAATAGAAATTATCCTTCTGTGTCAATTCCCTTCCTAGTTCACATATGCACAGGTATAATAGGCCATGCATCCATTCATGCTCATTTGTAAGGTATTGATAAAAGGACTTCTTGCTCTGGTTGATGTTTATATACGTGCTGTAGATGGCGTCAATAAGCTCTTTTACAGTGCTGCCTCCTTTCTCTTTTTTTACTAGCTCTATGACAGCTGCGGAATATTTGTTTATAACATTTCTCTTGAAAGGATGCTCTATTAGACCTATTTTTCTCAAAATAGGGTTGTCCTTCATTGCAGAATCAGTGTTCTATCTGGGTTTATAAAATTTGTTTATTTTTAGGATTTTCTTATCTTCCCTTCTCATTCACCAGCCTGCCGCCTGAGGGTCCTGATCCGTTTCTTTATCCTCTTAATATAAATCTTCCTGACTTTGACCTCCCTCAGATCGTCGGCCAGTTTAGTGTCGAATATGGCCTTATTAATCCAATCATAGAAGTCATTCCTGTTGTTATTAACATGGCACTTGAACGTGTCCTCATCCATCTTGTTAAGCCCGTCCAGGAGGTCATTGATGTTTGTCATTACAAATCCGTCATTTGTCCAGAAACTCTTTTCAGGAGGTACATCTCTCAGGATCCTTTTGGCTTCTCTTGCCTTCTCCAGCTCCATCTCTTTTTCCATCTCTTTTTCTTTGGCCTTCCTTATCCTTTCTGCCTTCTTTAGCCTTTCAGCTTTTTTAATCTCTTTTTTGCTCCTGAACAGGCCAAAACGGCCGTGCAGGAATTTCTGCATTCCCCTTCTTCTTCTCTTGCTCCTTTTCCTTATTTTTTTGGCCTTAAAATGGTACATCAATAGCAGGGCAAAGATTGCCATCCCTATCAGACCATCAATAAGTGGGGTGTCAGAAAATTCTGTTTTTGGGGAAGGTGTTATCCTTGCCGAGTCCCCCTCCAAATCTATCCCTATTGTCCTATGGGCTTTTGCAGTATAGCTCCCATGTTTTACCTCAATATAAAATATATAGGTTCCTGAAGATATCCCCTTCGGCAGGAATAGCTTTTTCGTTATTGTTTTTTCCTCATAACTGCTCATATAGATCGTGTCCTGTCCTGATGTGACTACCTTTCCGTCCTGTTCTATCCAGAATTTGATCTCAACATCCCCGTTGATCTCTGCCACGCCCTTTAGGAAATACGTAAAATCAAAGTATTCATCTATCTTCACAGGAGACTCGAATTCCAATATCTCCATATCAAACCACTTTATGCATCTGTAGTTCCAGCATGATTCATCCTCTTTGCATTCATTATCCTCAAGGCATTCTGCATTATGGCATTTGTGTTCAAAACAGTATTTTTTCAGCCCGCATTCTGAATCTTCATAGCACTCATGAATAGTCTTTGAAGCAGCTTTTTTAGCAGGTTCTGGTTCTTCTGTTATGTCCATGCCGGTTTCTCCGCCGCTGCTTCCACCGCCTCCAGAGCCTGTTGGTGTAGTGGAAGGTTCACTATAGCTCACAGTCAGGCGGTATGTGCTTGAATTTCCCATCTTGCCATAATAGTCAGAGCAGCTGATGCTCCAGTTATAATCTGAATTGGATAAGGACTTAGAGAACGTCTGTGTCAGGTTTCTTGTTATGTTGCTGTCTGTCTGGTCAGTGGAATTGCCTATGACCAGGCTGCAGTTTGTAACATTGCTCTCATCAGTAACATTATAAGAGAAAACTACTGTTGAGGAGCTTGTCCAGGTAGATGAGTTTGCAGGGGATATTAAGCTTATGTTCGGAGGGGCGGTATCCTGCTTTGCAGCTGTCCAGTTTAATATGACTGTCCTGTTTTGGCTTGAGAAGTTGCAGTTGCCTACAAGGTCGCACGATCCTATGTTCCATATAAAACTTACATTGGCAATATCTGTAAGATTGAACGTGAAGTATGAGCTTATAGCTCTTACATCCGCTGTCTGGTTAAGATGCCATGCGCCTGTCGCATTATGGTAAAGGCTCACGTTCATCAGGTAATGGTTGTCTGTTATGCTTCCGTTGAAAGTTATGCTGACATAATGTGAGTCATCATTCGTATAATTGTCCCTTGGGCTGTCCAGTGTTACAGAAGGCCCCATTATGTCTACAGTCAGGGTATGATTGCTTCCTGCAAATCCGCAGTTTGGAGTTACCGCATCATCACAGGCATATACATTCCAGATATAGCTTCCGTCTTCGATCCCTGTAATGCTGATTATGGCTGGCTGTCCTGAACTTAATGATGTCTTGTTTGATTCATTGACAAGCCAGCTTCCGGAGAAGTTTGCCCAGATAGTTGCATTCATCATTCCTGAAGGGTCTGTTGCTGTGAAATTGAAACTGATGTTTCTTGAAGATGTATTATACCCATTGACAGGCCTATTCAGGCTGATTGCTGGATTGGTAGTGTCTACTGATACAGTAAAGTTGAATACCAGGGAAGCCCCAGTATTGCCCAAGGCATCTGTGCAGTTGATGCTCCAGTTATAATCTTTGTTTGGAAGGATGACTGTAAAATTCTGGGAAGTCTCTTTTGTTATTGTTTTGTTTGTCATGTTTATCCTATTGTTCAGTATCAAAGAGCAGTTATCAGCTCTGACAGTATCTGATGTGTTGTATCTGAATACAATCCAGTTTGATGCTTTCTCAATAGTGTTGTTGGCAGGGCTTTCCAGGTTTACAGCAGGGCCTGTGATGTCACGGGTGAATGTTCTTGTCAAAGATGAATTTACATTGCTTGCATTGTCAATGCATGTTACGTTCCATCTATGTGTTCCTTCATAAAATCCTGCAACAGTATAATTTGTATCGCTTCCGTTTGCAGACTCTATTCCTGAGACATTTACCACCCCGTCAATAGTCAGGTTGCACGTCAGGCTCATATCCAGATTATCCTCAGCTGTCCAGTTAAAGTTTATCGTTGAAGCTGTTGTATTGAAATAATCAATTGGGGCATTCAGACTGACAGAAGGCTTTATAGAATCGACATAGATTGTATAATTTGTTGCATTGAAAGCAGCATTCCCTACAGTATCATTGCACCATATGTTCCAGCTATAGCTTCGGTTTGTCATGTTTAACAGGAACCATGCCTTAGTGCCGCTGACAACATTAGTAAGACTTTCATTTGCCTCCCAAGCTCCATCAAAATCCCCGTACAATATGCATGTGTCAATACCCCTATCATCTGTTGCTGTGAAACTGAAGTTGACCGTCATCTCCTTCTGCCATGTATCATTAGCAAGGTCCAGGCTGATTGCTGGAGAAGTGATATCCCTTGTGAACGTTCCTGTCAAAGATGTATTTACATTGCTTGCATTGTCAATGCATGTTACATTCCATGTATGTGTCCCTTCCTCAAATCCTAATATTGTGTAATTTGTATAGCTTCCGTTTTCAGACTCTATCCCTGAGACATTTACCACGCCGTCAATTGTCAGGTTGCATTTTAAGCCAATATCAAGATTATCTGTAGCTGTCCAGTTGAAGTTTATCGATGAAGAGCTTGTGTTGAAATTATCTGCCGGATAGTTTAGGTTTATTGCTGGTCTTGTGGTATCCACTACAAACCATGTTGTAACTGTCTTATTGTTTCCAACAACATCCCTCGTGCCATATATAGTGATCG